>JAZROC010000198.1:0-3043 GCA_045648525.1 Clostridia bacterium | reverse complement strand
ATCGAAGCCGTTTGTGATAGCTATAAAACTTCATTTTTCCCCACAGAAATTTCACAGATATTGACCGCTTACGTGCAGGCGAATCCCGGTGGAGTTACAAACGACCAGCTTACTTCCATTTGCAGCACGCTTATTTCGCTTACAAAGAAGGCAACACCTGAAGAAATGCTTCAGACGGCACAGCAAATCGGACTTCTTACATAAAAAGAGGTGTACATTATGAAAAATTGCATTGAAATAAAAAAGGTTCCTATTAAACGTGACACTAACCCTATACAAAGTCCTGTAAGTGCCATTGCAGGCAGAATAATGAAGGACGAAGCCGTTGAGCTTCGTCTTGGCATAAAAGACAGTTCATTATACTGCTACGTGATTATTGATAATGAGATACAGAAAAAGCAGGCAGAACGCATTTTAAATAAATCAGGTTATATTTATGATTCCTTTGTTAATATGCCTGATTTTCCGTCCTCCTCTATTTCCCTTAAAAGAAAAGTGGAAACGCGCAACAAGATTGTTCCTAATTGCCCGCCTGCACAAAAATTCGTGGTATCCCCGCTTATTGATGACACAACTCGCTTTGAAAGCATTTATTCTGCACTTAAAGATATGACGCAACATTGCGGTATTTTTATACGCATCAAAAAGAACTACGGTCTTGACACGGCATCATATAACAGATTGTTTTTAGACGAACCGCCTTTCTTTGAAGAAAACGTACTGAAAAATCTTTCAAAGGCTTCCCAGCGTTTTGAAATTTCTGTAAGCATTTACGGTGAGGACCCTTCTGAAATAAAAGAACTTCTTTCAGAGGTTATGTATGCATTTCCCGGACTTACTTACGTTAAGGACAACAATTCAAACCTGCCTGCCAATTTAACGTTAATTGAAAATCTTTACACCGCAGAAGAATCCGATTATTTAACTTTAATCGGTAATTCACCTGAAAAATTCGGATTTCCGTTGAACAAAGACACTATTTTCGGACTTCCTGAAGAAGAGAAAACCAATTTCAAGGAAGAAACTATTATTTTGGGATATTCCGAACGCAACGAGCCTTTTGAAATTCCCCTTAAAATGTTGAGAAAACACCTTTTTATTTCAGGCGAGCCCGGTTCAGGAAAAGGTAACGAGATATTTTTTATAACACAACAATTGCATTTACATAAAATTCCGTTCCTTATGATTGAAAGTGCAAAAAAAGAACAACATCATCTTGCCAAAGTAATGCCGTTGAAAGTCTGGCGACCACGAGAAGGGGAATTTGTTTTTAACCCATTTCAGCTTCCTGCAAAGGTTAAATTGCGCGATTACAGGTCATCACTTCTGCAAACGATAAGAGTTTGTTTTAAGCTTGACGGACCCCTTGAAGAACTTTTTGACAAAGCATTAAACAACTGTTTTGTCCGTAATGGTTATAACGACGATTCCTATATAAACGAAAATGATTCTTTCCTTTTCGGTCTTTCTGAATTTATTGAAGAATACACTAACTTGCTTTCAAACCAGTCATATTCAGAAAAAACAAAGCTTGATATAACTACTGCAGGTCAAGTCAGATTAAACTCCCTTTTTAACGAAAACAGAGGCGTTTTTGACACAGTAAATTCAATACCGATAAGTGAGCTTACTAAAGGTGAAAATCTTCTGCAGTTAAACTGCCTGCCAACACTGCAAAGCAAACAACTTTTTTCAACAATGTTTCTTATCTGCCTCAGCGCATATCTGCGTTTGACCTGTAACACCCTTGCAGATTCCCCGTTGCGCCTTGTTATTATACTTGATGAAAGCCACAATCTGTTAAAGGCAGTAAACAATAGCACATCAGGTGAAGAATTCAGTTTTGCCAACGAATTTTATAATCTTTTGCTTGAGTTGCGCAGTCTTGGTGTCGGAATAATAATGGCAGACCAATCGGTTAATAACATTCCGTTATGTCTTTCGGAAGTATGCGCCACAAAAGTTTTTTTAGGTTGTTCGCCCTTCAGCGGATTTACCCAAAGCAAAGAATATTTCGGCGCAGATGACGTTGCTGTTAAACATATGCATCTGCTTTCCGTGGGCGAAGGTGTCGTATCCACTTACGGAATGGAAAAAGGTGCATTTATAAAAACACCCAATATCATTGATAAATTTAAACTTAACGAAGAATATAACCCAACAAACAGTTTTATAACTAAAAATAGTCAACTTTTAATCGAAACATTCAGAGAATGTAAAAATTGTCCTTCAAAAAACAAATGTACAATTAAAGTAAAAGCTTCAGCGCGACAAAAAGCCGAACATTTGCTACTTATATACGGCAAAGAATTATGCAACAATATTTCGGATAAAGAAAAATTCAACCAGACTATGATAAACGTTGCGGCAAAGGCATTTAATGTTGCCTCAACCGACGAAGAGCGCAACTGCATAATGGTTCAGTTGGCAAGAGAATTTAATCGGACAAATAAAAAGAAGTTAGACGTAGACGTTATTTTGAAGTTTTCACAATACATCTGGGATAAAATAAAAAACAAGTAAAGGAGAAATTTGTATGTTTGACAATGTTAATGATTTTGACGTTGATTTTGAAACCGACGATATTGAAGATAATGAAATCACCGAAAATGACGATATGCTTTCCGATGCAGAAGAAAATCACGATGCCATTGAAGCAGACGAACTTTTTGAACTTTCGGCAGAAAAAAAGGCTGCGGAATACGTACGAAGCTTTAGCGGTTTTGACAAGTGTGCCGATTACGTTGAAAAACATTTTGAAGGAGATGAATATCAACCCGGCGACGTTATACACATAAGCACGCGAAATCAAGGTCTTGAGGGCGACGACTCACTTGAGGGAGTTTCCTTTTCAAGCAAAGAAATCGAGCTTGCCGATGGGCTTGTTATTGAAGGCATTTTTCCTGAATTTGATTCAATTTATCACGTTGATTTAGGTGAACAGGTAAACGATATGACGTTGCACCAACAATTCAGTGCTTGCCGCGACGATTTTCAGGAGCATCTTTTTGACGACAAAAGCGTTCTTGAAAACTTCACCTTT
>JAZROC010000197.1:0-26177 GCA_045648525.1 Clostridia bacterium | reverse complement strand
GGCAAAAAAGAACCACCCTTGTATCATTTTTATTGACGAAATTGATGCAGTTGGCAGAAGACGTGGCTCAGGTATTGGCGGCGGACACGATGAACGCGAGCAGACACTTAACCAATTACTTGTTGAAATGGACGGTTTTGTAGGTAACGAAGGCATAATAATTATTGCTGCAACAAACCGTGCAGATATCCTTGACCCTGCCCTTCTTCGTTCAGGAAGATTTGACAGACAAATACACGTTCTTCCTCCTGACACAAAAGGAAGAGAAGAAATCTTCAATATCCACGCACGTAATAAAAAATTCGATGATGATGTTTCTGCCCGTGAAGTCGCTCTTTTAACAACAGGTTTTGTAGGTGCAGATATACAGAATCTTTGCAACGAAGCGGCTCTTCTTGCCGTAAGAAGAAATCATGAAAAAATAACTATGCAGGATGTGAAAGATTCAATAACACGCGTTATTATGGGTCCTGAAAAACGTTCACACAAAACCAATGAGCAACAGAAAAAACTTGTTGCTTTCCACGAGGCAGGTCACGCAATTGTCGCAAAAGCATTAGAGCACTGCGACCCCGTAACAGAAGTTTCCGTTATCCCGCGCGGTGGTGCAGGCGGATACACATTAACACGTCCTGACGAAGAATCTGACACATATTCACGATTATATATTCTTGACAGAATAACAATGTGTTTAGGCGGCAGAGCAGCTGAAAAACTTATTTTAGGCGATGTTTCCACTGGTGCTTCATCTGATATCCGACATGCTACCGAATTAGCAAAAGGTTACGTAACAAAGTATGGTATGTATGATGAAATCGGTCCTATTTATTTGGGCGACAGTGGTGGCGATGAGATTTTCATTGGCAGAGATTTTGCCACACAAAAAGGATACTCTGAAGAACTTTGCGCAAAGGTTGATGCCGCAATAAGAGATATTATCACAACCGCAGACAAAAAAGCCTTTGATATTTTAACTGAAAAGAAAGACATTTTAAATAATCTGGCTGAAGTACTTCTTGATATGGAAAAAATCACAGGTGAGCAATTTGATGAAATTTTCAATGGAAAGACTCTTGCTGATTTTAAAGCAGAAGATACATCAGAGGAATCCCCACAACCTATAGAAGAAGTTGAAACTAACCAACCATCACAGGAAGAATAAAAAGGAAAGGTTCAATCCTTTCCTTTTTTAATAAAAATAACGGAGTTTAAATATGGCAAAAAGCAGAAAAAAATTTAATTATACTATTATATTCCCTATTTTATTTTTCTTGTTTCCGTTTTTTATTTTTTTGATATTCTCTTTTATAAGATTTTTAAATACAGGTTTGTTCAATTATACAAATAATTTTTTGCATTTTTATAACGTTATAAAAAATTTTAAAGAATATATTTTTCCTTCCATAGTATTTTTAACAGTAGGCTTAATAATAGTAATTTTTAATAAAATCATTAACAAAAAACTTCGTTTTATCAACTGGTTCTTTATCACGTTATTAGGGATAATTATAATTCTTATAGGCAACAGAACTCTTTTTATTATAACTAATAATTTATGGTCCGAAGATTTTTTCGAATTTATATTTAACGGAATAAATTTATATTCATTTATTTTTGCAAGCGAATTATGTTTTTTAGTATGTGCAATATTAAATTATTTTGATATTAAATATTTAAAGAAATAAATCAGTTGCTAAAAATTAAATATCGTGTTATTATATGTACGTAAGTTGCTTGTAAACTTGCATTGGGTTCTGCGCAAGGTGATGTTGTGAACCATGTCAGGGCCGGGAGGCAGCAGCATTAAGCAAATTTTCGCTTGTGCCGCAGGTCGATCTGATGCAAGTTTACAGGCAACTTTTTTTATATAAAAAAATAAGCCCTGCAAGAGCTTATTTTATCAAATCTTCTGTTTTACCGCTAACAAATCCAATAATATCTTCAGGCTTTATTTTTATTGCAACACCTCTTGCACCGCCTGATAAATAAACATTTTCAAGATCAAGAATATCTTTTTGAAAAAATACAGGAAAATGTTTTTTCATACCAACAGGTGTACAAGCGCCTCTCATATATCCGGCAATACCCAATAAATCTTTTACGTGAATCATATCACAACTTTTATCATTAAAAATAGATGCAGCCTTTTTTAAATCCAATTCTTCATCAACAGGTATGCAACAAACAAATATTCCATTTTTTGCACCTTTTAAGACTAATGTTTTATAAAAAGTTGACGGAGGAATTTTTAAAAATTCTGCCGCATGCAAACCAGAAAGGTCGTTTTCATCAAACTTATATTCAAATACTTCAAACTTAATTTTTGCCGATGTCAAAAGACGAATTGCATTTGTTTTAACCATTATTTTTCTCCTAAAAAAACTATGTATAAATTTTACAAAAATATCATTAACTTGTCAACTCAATCTTGACTATAAACGCAACCTATTGTATAATATAATTATATAATCGGAGGATTAAAAATGAACGTACAAAACTTAATTAATTCAAAAAAATTTTTAATTATAATATGTATTCTTGCATTAATTTTTGCATTATGTACCCACTGGACGCTTATCAATAATAGTATAATGTATTATCTATTTGATGATTTCACACCACTTGCGCTATTATTTTTCCCGGCTATGTCAATTATTCTGGTAGTATTCAGTTGTATTTTGCTTTTTAAAAATAATAAAATTTCTTTTATAACACCTATTGCTATTTCCTTAATTGGTTGCTTGTTAGCTTTTGTGCTTGCAGATAATTCATTTTCCTCAAAAATTCAATCTGATTTTTTGAAAAACGAAACTGCCTTTAACAAGATAATTGCAAAAATTTCTTCAGAAAATAAAAGTGACGGTATTTACGAAATAGAAAGCAAAGAACTTAAATTCATTGCCCCTGAACAAAAAATTATCGTGAAAAGTGTTGGTAACGGAAAATTAGCATATTGCATAATAACCATTGATTTAGACGACCGCTTTGAAGGCTATGTTTACGACCCAAACGGCTCACCTGATGACTGGTTAAAAAACGGTGAATATTCCGTTCCGTTGGATATAGAAAACAAATGGAGTTATTTTGTATATAACAAAGGAGTAATTTATGATTAAGATTGAAAGAACTGACGTAATGAACCTCGAAAATGCTATTCGCGGGGCAAGAAACCCAATGAACAGTTGGGATAGAATGGATAGCACATATGATAATGAAGGAAACTTTGTTTTAGGTGAAAATGATCTTAACCTCGCAAAAAAGCTTGCTTTTGCAGGTAGCGACCACAGAAAATTTATGCGAATGATTTTTGTTTCTGTCGATATCACTGCCCCACTTTATTGGTGGAAAGAATTTGACACATACAAGGTTGGCACAGTCGCAAACAGTTGTTCTACAATGCACAAAATCCACTCAAAAGAGCTTACAAGAGAAGATTTTTCATTTGATAAATTAAACGACGATTCTTTAAAAATGATGGACAACCTTCTTGAATATATAGAAACAGTTAGGCAAGAATATCTTAAAACAAAAGATAAAGAGCTCTGGTACAATTTAATACAACTTTTACCTTCAAGCTTTAACCAGATGCGTACAGTTACAATGAATTATGAAAACTTACGAAATATGTATTTTGCAAGAAAAACACACAAACTTGACGAGTGGCACGTTTATTGTGATTGGATAAAAACATTGCCTTATTCAAAAGAATTAATCTGGGGTGAAGAAAATGAATGATATTTTATATATAGTTGTTCCTTGCTATAACGAAGAAGAAGTTTTACCTGAAACTTCGAAAAGATTAAAGGAAAAAGTTGAATCTCTTATTAGTAATGGTATGGTAAGCGATTTAAGCCGTATTCTCTTTGTTGACGACGGTTCAAAAGACAAAACGTGGCAGCTTATCTCTGAACTTCATAATCAGGATACTCTTTTTTCAGGTATTAAGCTTGCACACAACAGAGGACATCAGAATGCGTTACTTGCAGGTCTTATGACCGCAAAAGAACACGCAGATATCGTAATTTCAATGGACGCAGACCTTCAGGACGATATTAACGTTGTTGATCAATTTATTACAGAATATCAGAACGGTAGCGATATTGTATACGGTGTTCGTTCATCAAGAAAAACGGATACTGCATTTAAGCGTTCAACTGCTCTTGCTTATTATCGAGTTTTAGAAAAAATGGGTGTAGATATAGTTTACAACCACGCAGATTATAGACTTATGAGCAAAAGAGCTTTAAATGCATTAGAGCAATTTAAGGAAGTTAATTTATTCTTACGCGGAATCGTTCCTATTATTGGTTATAAAACTTCTGTTGTTGAATACGAAAGAAGCGAACGTTTTGCAGGTGAGAGCAAATATCCTTTGAAAAAAATGCTTGCTTTTGCTATTGACGGCATTACTTCCTTTAGTGTTAAACCGATAAGAATGATTACAAGTTTGGGCTTTATAATTTTTGCATTAAGTCTTATAATGCTTCTTTATAGTATTATTATCAAAATAATCGGTCACGCAGATAGCGGTTGGGCTTCTATCATTTGTTCTATATGGATGATTGGTGGAATACAGTTGCTTTCACTTGGCATTATCGGTGAATATATCGGCAAAATATACAATGAAACAAAGGCACGTCCAAGATTTATTATAGAAGAATTTATAAACAAATAAGAAAGTCTTAATGACTTTCTTTTTTGTTTATGTAATTATGTTCTGCAAGTTTACTAAATGCATCAGAATTTTTACTAACAGGAAATAATGATAAGTTAAACGATACTTCCCCATTTTTAACTTGATACTTTTTATTTAATTGGGGTCCGCAAGAACCGGAACCAACACCGCTCATAAAATAGTCAGTATATACATTTATTTTATCATCTTTTACAAGCTCATAAGGGTGTTTTTTAGTCCTTAATTCATTAATGGTATATTCAGATACATTAAAACTGAATGAATCGCCGCAAAAGCCTATTCCTCCGTTTTTATCGGTAAGCATCGCCCATTTTGTATTATATACACTTCCACATTCTTGCGGTTTTATATAGTTTTCCAAAAATTCCGATGAAGTTTTTTCAAATATACCCATAGTACATCCGGAATTTTTATCAACATAACTTTCATGCGGTCCAAAGCCAAAATATTTAACATTATTGAACGCTTTATTCACACCCCACTCAAAACCGAATCGTGGCAACCACGTTTCAGTTTGACGTATGTCACCATTAAGTGAAATGCTAAGAAAACCATCAGAATATACGGTATAAATTATTTCTCCGCTAAAAATAGGCCTTTTACCCATTGTACCAACAAAAAGGTTGTACTTTATTTTTATCAGACTATCATTTTCTTCTATGGACATATCAGAAAAATCTGTGACACAATTATATAAGTTTCCTTCTTTACAAATCAAACCTTCTTTTGACCATTCATCTTTTATAAGTCGATCATTATCTATAGGCGCGCGATATAAACAGAAATTTTGGTTTAAGCATATTTTAGTATTATTATATATAATTTCACTAATTAAAGGTTTTGCTTTTGAAAAAACATAGCTAAAATTTTCTCCGCTAACTAAAATTTTCTTATCATTTTTTAATGATAATTTTCCTTTGAGCGCAGGTTCAGTTTCTTCTTTTTTAAGCTTTAAGTCTTTTTGCCAAACATAGATTCTGTTTTTATTATCAAAAACTTCAAGCGTAAAATACCCTTCACCCTTTAATGTAACTGCCGGAATTTTTATATCTTCTTTTTCGCCCGGCAACGTATTAAGCTTAAATGAATCTTTTTCTACCGTCTTTCCGTTAACTTCAATTTTCCAATTAAAATTTAATTTTTCAAAAGAAGAAAAATCATAGCGATTTTCAATAGTAATGTAATCACCCTTGTCTACTACATTTATAGGTGCATAAATATTTTTTAGCTCAAATAAAGATGAATGTGGCTTTCTATCAGGCGAAACAAGTCCATCGGCGCAAAAATTATACAGATTAAGAACATCATCACCAAAGTCTCCGCCATAACCCATATATTTTTTTCCATTTTTATTTGTAAGCTCTACCGCATGGTCGCACCATTCCCACACACAACCACCGATAAATCTATCTTCGCTGTATATTACATCCCAATAATCCTTTAAATCACCACATGAATTCCCCATAGCATGACTGTATTCACATAAAAAATACGGTCTTTTTTCATCTTCACATTTAAAAAACGGAATTACTGTTTCTTCAATGGACGGATACATATTTGCATATATATCAATTTTTCCTATTGTTTGTGCTAAAAAATCTCGTTCGCTTACTCGATGTTGTGTAAATACACTTTCGCAATGAACAATCCATTTCGGATTTTTTTGATGTGTAATATCACAACATGCCGCAAGATTAGGTCCCCAACCTGATTCATTACACATAGACCATATAACGACAGAACAATGATTTTTCTGCGCTTCTATCATCTTTACAACGCGGTCAACAAAAAGCTCCTTAAAGGGTTCATATTTTGCTAACGCACCAAAACATTCATCAGCATACCACGCTCCGTGAGTTTCTAAATCGGCTTCATTGCATACGTACATACCAATTTCATCGCATAATTCATAAAATCTTGGGTCGTTAGGATAATGAGATGTTCGTACAGTATTGATATTAAATTCTTTCATCATTAAAAGGTCATTTTTCATATCATCATAAGAAACACAATAACCTTTTTTATAATGCGAATCGTGTCTGTTAACACCTTTTAACTTTACATTTTTATTGTTGATTTTAAATATACCATCGCAAATTTCAACGTTCCGAATACCTATATTTTGTTTAATATATTCTTCGTTACAATTGAAAATTAATTTATATAAATAAGGTTTTTCAGCTGACCAAAGTAACGGATTTATAACGTCAAAAGAAATAATTTCTTTTGATGAAACAGCGATTTCTTTTTCGCACAACAACACGTTATCAGGCGAATATAATTGTACAAAAACCTTTTCGTCAGAAACAGTATTAAGCTCTATTTCCGCGGTAATTATAGCAGAAGATGCATTAACCTCTGTTTTTGTAAAAATATCATATATATGCACATTATCTCTTTCAAGAATATATACGTCTCTAAAGATGCCGTTTAACCTGATTTTATCCTGATCTTCCAGATATGACCCAGTGCATCTTTTCAACACACAACAATATAAAATATTTTTCCCATTATGTAAATTTTCAGTTATATCAAATACTTTTTCACAATGTGAAACTTCGGAATAACCAATAAAATCACCGTTAACCCAGACATAAATACACGAATCAACACCTTCAAAAACAATATCGTATTCCTTGTTTTCTTGCTTTTTAAAATCAAATTCATACTTATATATTCCTGCAGGATTATTTTGGGGAACATATGGTGGATTATACATAAAAGGATATGGACTTGATATATACGCATAAGTGCCGTATCCGTTTAGTTGCCACATACCCGGCACTGATATTTTATCCCAGCTAATATTATCAAAAACGCCATCAAAATCCTGAATTGTATCAAAATATTTAAAATTCCAACAATCATTTAAAAGGAAAAACCTGTCTGACGATTCGCGTTGTTCATTAATCCTCTTTTTATCCGAAAAAGGAATAAAATATGCTTTAGGCTTTTTGGAATTTACATTATAAACATTAGGTTCATTCCAATATCCAGGAATATTCATAACAATCTATCTCCTTGACTTTTTAATTATATTGATTATAATATACATACATTATAAGTAGTTTGCACTTGACATGTCAATATAATTATATTGACAAATTGAACTATATTGATTTTGAGGTATTATAAATGTCTATCTATCAAATCGTTAATGAGCACACAAGATCTTTACCTTTTTTTATTTATAGCATCGGGGAGGATTTATATCAAGCACCAGTTTACAGACCGAACGGCTTTCCATACAATCATATGATAACTGTTATTGATGGTGAAGGAATTGTTGAGTACGACGGAATACGTAAAGATGTAACAAAAGGCGATATATTTTTTATAAAAAAAGATATCCCCCACAATTATTTTTCCTTTGGTAAAAAATTTAAAACCAGATGGATTACATTTGACGGAATGTCCTGCCAATCAATTTTTTCATCTCAAAACATTGATAAGTTTAAAATATTTAATGATATTAATATTGAAAAACTAAACGCTAATTTTGATATATTATATAACAAATCTATACAGCATATTAATGGGTACGAATTATCGGTATTTATTTATTCATACATAATAAATTTTTTTAATTGTGAGAAAAAATCTGATTTTTATAGAAATATGCAATCAGTTATCGATTATATTAAAAAGAATTATAATAAATGCATAACTTTAGAGGAATTATCCGTCATTGCAGAAATGAATAAATTTACTTTTTGCAGAGAATTTAAAAAAATTTATAATATTACAGCCTTTGATTTTATATTACAAACACGCATACAAAATGCAAAAACATTTTTGACAGACAGTGATATGAAAATTCAGGATATTGCCACAAAAGTCGGTTTTAATGATACCGGATATTTTTGCAGAATTTTCAAAAAAGAAGAAAACTGTACTCCATCGGAATTTAAAAAGATAATAAAAGATGACAAAAATGCCACAATATTTTTCTGAAAATATTGTGGCATTTTCTTTATATTACATTTTATGTATTTCGGAAATAAGAAGTTCTTTCATTTTTTCTAAATCTCCGCTTGCTAAAAGGTTACCGTGTTTAAACACAACGGCTTTATCACCATCACCGCCACCACCTGCAAGACCTATATCAGCATCTTTTGCTTCACCGGGGCCATTGACTACACAACCCATAACCGCAACCTTTAAGGGCTTTTTTACGCCTTTGGTAGCGTTTTTAACGTCCTTAATAATGCTTTCCAACGGAATACGTGTTCTTGCGCACATTGGGCAGGATATAACCTCAATACCTTCGTTAAATAAGCCAATGCTTCTTAAAATATTTTGGGCAGCATAAACCTCTTCAACAGGGTCGCTGGTCAAAGAAACCCTTATGGTGTCACCAATCCCCTTAAGTAACAAGCAACCTATACCGATAGCATTTTTTACGACACCTATATCTGCTGTGCCCGCTTCTGTTACGCCAAGATGTAACGGATAATTACATTTTTGGGAAAGTATTTCATAAGCAGAAATCATTTTTCTAACGTTTGAAGATTTAACAGAAATACAAATATCATAAAAGCCAACTTCTTCAAGAAGTTTAACGTTTTCCATAGCACTTGCAACAAGCGCTTCTGCTGATGTCTCACCGAATTTTTTACGGATTTCAGGTGATAAACTACCACCATTCACACCTATTCTTATTGGTACGTTGTGTGCCTTAGCACAGTCAGCAAGCAGTTTCACTGCCCCTTCGTCTGTAATATTTCCAGGGTTAATTCTTAATTTATCAGCACCGTTTTCTACTGCGGCAATGGCAAGCTTATAATCAAAGTGAACGTCAGCAACAAGAGGAATATTGATCTTATCTTTGATTTTTTTAAATGCCTTTGCGGCCTCCATATTGTAAACAGATGCTCTTACAATATCACACCCGGCATTTTCAAGACGTAATATTTGCTCAATAGTTGCATCTGCGTTTGCTGTGTCCGCAGTGGTCATTGACTGTATTGCTATTTTATTACCATTTCCAATAAATAATTTTCCAATTTTTATTTCATTTGTCATTTTAATCACCAAGTAAATAATTTTGATACCTCAAGCACAACCATAAGACCTATAAGAAAAACCAAACCAACAGCATTAATAATGCCTTCGATTTTTCTTGGTATGTGCTTTTTAGTAATACCTTCAAAAAGTGCAAAAAGAAGCCTGAAACCGTCAAGAGCAGGAATCGGCAAAAGATTCATTATAGCCAGATTCATACTGATAATAACAAGTAATTCTATGATAACGGCAATTATCTGAACAAACCTTTCCTTTGCGCCAAGTTCCTGAACATACTCGTTATTAGCACTTTGTTCTACAATGTTTCCAATTTCACCAATTGTCGATATGGGTCCTGTAAGGTCTTCAAGACCTATTCCTTTTGTAAGAAGATCCCACAAGGTTCTGTACATTGTTTTTGTCATCCAGATATTATACCTGAATGAATAGCCCACTGATTCAAAAATATTAAGGTCAATAATTCCATAGGAATGTTCAATACCTATCAAATATTTTTGTGAATCCACATCGTAATATCTTTTTGAACTGTAGTCTATCTTTTCGCCATTACGCAAAACAGTAAAATTAATTGTATCATCAGGGGCAATTTTATCTATTTCCGTTTTAAATTCATTTGCAGAAACAAGTGTTTTACCGTTGATTGCATAAATAATATCACCTGATTGGGCTACATTATATAGTTGCGATTTTTCATTAATATTTTCTATTTTAGGCGCATAATAGCCTACAGATGAAATAAGTATTGCAGTCATTATAAGAGCAAATAAAATATTGAATCCTGCACCTGAAAACATTACAATCGCCCGTTTATACCAAGGCATATTATTCATTGCAAGAGGATCGTTTTCACCGTCTTCATCTTCACCATGGAAAGCAACGAAGCCGCCCATTGGTATCGCTCTTAACGAATATACAATCCCTTTTTTCTCTTTAGAAAAAATTTTAGGTCCCATTCCGATAGAAAATTCATTAATTTTAAACCCGAGAATTCTACCGGTAACAAAATGTCCAAGCTCATGAACGAGAATCAAAAGACCTAACATCAAAATTGCAATTATAATAAAAGGTAAACTACCCAACACAAACCTCCGACATAACCTTTTCCCTTACATATTGGTCAGTTTGATAAATATCATCAATTGTAGGTTCTTTAATAATATCTATATTGAATATAGTATGCTCAATTATATTAGGAATATCATTAAAAGAAATTTTTTCGTTTAAAAACAAATCAACTGCCACTTCATTAGCCGCATTAAGAGCGCAGGGAGCGTTTCCTCCCAAATTAATAGATTCAAAAGCAAGCTTTAAACAAGGAAATTTTTCATAGTCGGGTTCAAAAAACGTAAGCTTTCCTCTTTTTGCAAGGTCCAAAAAGCCGGCACCTGAATATACGCGTTCAGGATATTCGAAAGCATACATAATAGGTAATTTCATATCAGGCTCGCCCATTTGAGCAATAACTGCACCATCTTCAAATTCAACAGCAGAATGAACAACGCTTTCAGGGTGAATAATAGGCTGAATTTTATCAGCTGAAACATCAAATAACCACTTTGCTTCAATAACTTCAAGGCCTTTGTTCATAAGTGTTGATGAATCAATAGTTATTTTTCTCCCCATATTCCACGTCGGATGCTTTAATGCATCGCTGACAGTAACATTTTTAAGTTGTTCTTTTGAAAAATTTCTAAAAGGTCCGCCTGATGCAGTTAATAAAATCTTTCTGATTTCATTATTACTTTTACCCTGCAAACACTGAAATATCGCAGAATGTTCGCTGTCTACAGGATAAATGATATCATTATTGGCTTTTACAAGATCTGAAACAATTTTTCCACCTGTAACAAGAGCTTCTTTGTTTGCAAGAGCAATCTTCTTTTTTGCCTTTAAACCTGCCACAACAGCAGGAAGACCTGCAATACCAACAACTGAAACAAGAAGAATTTCAGCTTCTTCCATTTGTGCAATTCTAATCATACCGTTTTTTTCGCAAATTAATGCGGTATACGGCGGAACTTTATCTTTAATTGAGTTGTATGCCTCTGCATCTTCTATTGACGCCAAAACAGGCTTAAATTCAATTATTTGTTTTAATAAAAGTTCGGCATTGCTCTTCGCGGCAATGCCTACAACGTTAAATCTATCAGGATACATACGCACAATATCAAGTGCCTGTGTACCTATCGAGCCAGTTGACCCTAATATAGCAATATTTTTCATATTAACCCCGGTATAAAAATTTGTATATATACAACAATCGCAATAAGGCAAGTGCTTATGCTATCCATTCTATCCATAATGCCGCCATGACCAGGAATATAATTTCCATAATCTTTAACGTTACAGAAGCGTTTAAGCATACTTGCAGTCAAATCGCCAATTTGTGCAAATCCGCCACAAGCAACACCTATAACAATCCAATCATGTAAAAGAATGTTTGTTGTTTTGAAAATAAAATAAGCTAATATTCCTCCTGCCGCACCACCAAAGAAGGAAGCAACCGCGCCAACTATAGTTTTTTTAGGACTTATCTGAGGACAAAGCTTCTTTTTGCCAAAGAATTTACCAAAGAAATAAGCAAAAGTATCTGATAGTGTGGCACAAAGAACCGCACTAACGCACAACATAATTCCGATATTTTCCTTGTAAATAACATCTTGTACTGCCAAAAAAACAAGTAATGAAGCGGGCATTAAGGGATAAATAAGTGCAAAACCTCCACTTAAAAGAGTTTTAAAGTCAGGTTCCTTACTGAAAACAACACAAATAGCCATAACTGAAAAAGAAATAGCCGCAAGAATAAAATATCCATTTAGCCCTTTTAACATAACTGCAGGCAAAACCAGCAATGAAGCAATTAACAAGACGACTCTTTGTGGTTTAAAACCGCCTTTTTTCAACACAGTCGATACATCGAACATCATAAGCACACATACAACTGTCGTCAATATTGTAACGGGGATTTCGCCTAAAAAAAGAATTAAAACAATTATGCCAATAAGCACAGCGGCACTTATAACACGTTTTAATAAATCCATATTATACACCCCCGTAACGTCTGTTACGTTTTGAATACTCTTCAAGAGCCTTATCAAATTCTTTTTCGCTAAAGTCAGGCCAAAGAACATCTGTAAAATAAAATTCAGAGTATGCTGCCTGATATAAGAGGAAATTGGAAAGTCTTTCCTCACCACTTGTGCGAATAATCAAATCCGGATCAGGCAAATCATATGTATAAAGATATTTTGAAATCGTTTCTTCGTTAATATCTTCAACACCGCTTGATATAATATTTTTTACAGCATTAACAATTTCAGCACGCGCACCATATGCAAGAGCTATCGTAAAAACAAGCTTTGAGCAATTCTCCGTTTTTTTAATACCATTTTCAATGGCTTCGCGAACAACGGGTGCAAAAGACGACGTATCACCTATTACGTTAAGCCGAACACCGTTCTCTCGAAGCTCGTCAGTTTCCTTATTAAAATACTCAACGAGCAATTTCATTAACGTGGAAACTTCGTCCTGTGGGCGTTTAAAATTTTCTGTTGAAAACGCATAAACCGTCAAATACTCAATTCCCTTTTTTGAACAGTATTTTACAATTTTACGCACATTTTCAGTACCTACTTTATGACCAAACGAACGCGGTAAACCTCTTTTTTTTGCCCAACGCCCGTTGCCATCCATTATGATGGCAACGTGCCTTGGTAATGTTATGTCATTTTCCATAAAACACCTTATCAGATTGAAAGTAATTCCTTTTCTTTTTCTTGTGAAACTGCATCAATATTTGCAATAAACTTGTCTGTCATTTTTTGCATTGCATCGCCTGCACGCTTTTCATCATCTTCAGTAATAACTGAATCTTTTTTAAGCTTTTTATACTGTTCAAGCGCATCACGACGAATAGCTCTGATAGCAACTTTTCCATCTTCTGCATATTTTTTAACTTGTTTTGTAAGTTCAATACGTCTTTCTTCATTAAGTTCAGGGAAAATAAGACGAATAACCTTGCCATCTGTATTGGGGTTAATTCCAAGATCAGACATCTGTATAGCTTTACATATAGGCTCAATCATAGAACCATCCCAAGGTGCAATCATTAAAATTCTGGGTTCAGGTACTGATACGTTTGCAACCTGAACGATTGGTGACATTGTTCCATAATATTCAACAAGAACCTTATCAAGAACTTTTGGATTTGCTCTTCCTGCACGAATTGAACCTAAATTTTCCTTAAGCACGTTAAGTGTCTTAGACATTTTTTCCTCACTGAGCATTTCAACTTCCATTACAAATTCATTAGCCATAAAATAATCCTCCGTTATAAAATATATTTTCTCTTATATATATAATACCAAATAATATAAATTTTTTCAAGAAAAAAAGATGCATAAATGCATCTTTTTTATAATTTTTTATCAAAAAAAGATATTTAATTATATAAAACAGTTTCAATATCGTTTTTAACCACTGTACCAAGTGCTTCTCCTGAAGAAACACGACTAATACTATCTTTTTCATTTAATGCAAAAACAATAACAGGAATGTTATTATCCATACAAATAGCCGTAGCCGCACTATCCATTACCTGAAGCCTGTCAGAGAGAACTTTATTGAACGGAATACTCTGATAACGCTTTGCATTTTCATCTTTTCTTGGGTCGGCACTATAAACACCATCAATATTTTTTGCAAGCAAAATTGCATCAGCTGAAATTTCAGCAGCACGTAAAGCAGCAGCAGTGTCAGTTGAGAAGAAGGGACTTCCTGTTCCACCTGCAAAAATACAAATGTTACCTTGAGCAAGATATTCTTTTGCGTGTCTTGCTGAAAAATGTTCAGCAACCGTGTTCATTTCGATGCTGGTCATTACATAGCATTTTCTATTAAATTTTTCGATTGCATCTTTCATTGCAATAGAGTTAATAATCGTTGCGAGCATACCCATATGATCAGCAGCAACTCTATCCATCTCATTGCCTTGTCTACCGCGCCAGATGTTACCTGCACCTATTACGATACCAACTTCAACGCCATTTTTAGAAAGATTAGCAATTTGTTCTGCAACGTGAGTGATTGTATTAAAATCAAAGCCTTTTCCTTTATCACCCAATGCTTCGCCACTTAATTTTAATAAAATTCTTTTATATGCCATAATTAACCTCCGTACTTAAAAAAAGGAACACTTAAAGTGTTCCTAAATTCTTTATTAGCCCATCTGGCTCATAACTTCTTCAGCAAAGTTATCCTGTCTCTTTTCTAAACCTTCGCCCATTGCATAACGAGTATAACGACGAACGGTAATCTTTTCACCGATTTTTGCAATAGCTTCAGTTACAAGAGACTCAATTGTCTGGTCGGGGTCAAGCATATACTGCTGTTCCATAAGACAATTTTCTTTATAGAATTTTGAAATTCTGCCTTCGATAATCTTATCAACGAAAGCTTCTTTTTTACCTTCATTAAGAGCCTGATTACGAATGATTTCCTTTTCCTTTTCAATAACGTCTGCAGGAACTTCATCACGGTTAAGGTATGCAGGGTTTGCAGCAGCAATATGCATTGCAATGTTATGAACAAGTGCTTTAAAAGCATCTGTTTTAGCAACGAAGTCTGTTTCGCAGTTTACTTCAAGAAGAACACCGATTTTGCCACCCATATGAATGTAGCTTTCAACGATACCTTCTGCAGCAATACGTGACTGCTTCTTTGCAGCTGTAGCAAGACCTTTTTCACGAAGGATCTTTATTGCCTTTTCTTCATCACCATCAGCTTCAACAAGTGCACGTTTGCAATCCATTAAGCCAACGCCCATTTTAATTCTTAATTCATTAACTGCTTTAGCGGTAATTTCTGCCATTGTAATATCCTCCTATATTATGCTTCAGTTGCTTCTGCAACTTCTTCAACTGCTTCCTCTACAGCTTCTTCTGCTTCTTCAACTTCAAAAGCTTCACCGTTATTTGCTTCAATAACAGCATTTGCCATTGTACCTGCAAGAAGTTTTACTGCACGGATAGCATCATCGTTACCGGGAATTACATAGTCTGCATCATCGGGATCACAGTTTGTATCAACGATAGCAACAACAGGAATACCAAGAATCTTTGCTTCGTGAATAGCGTTTGCTTCCTTACGGGGATCAACAACGAACATAGCAGCAGGAAGGCCGTTCATTTCACGGATACCACCGAAGTTTGCATCAAGCTCTGCCTTTTCTTTCATAAGCTTAGCCTGTTCCTTTTTAGGAAGAAGATCCATTGTGCCATCTTCAATCATTTTTTCGATTTTCTTAAGTTTTTCAATTCTTGAACGGATGGTCTTGAAGTTGGTAAGCATACCGCCTGCCCATCTCTGATTTACGTAGTACATACCGCAACGTTTTGCTTCTGTCTGGATTCATTCCTGAGCCTGCTTCTTTGTACCAGCGGAAAGAATTGTGCCGCCTTCAGATGCTACGTCAAAGATGAAAGAATAAGCTTCTTCAACCTTTTTAACGGTCTTCTGAAGATCAAGGATGTAGATGCCATTACGCTCTGTGAAGATGTAAGGAGCCATTTTGGGGTTCCATCTACGTGTGGGGTGACCGAAGTGTACGCCTGCTTCAAGCAAGCCCTTCATTGAGATAACTGATTTTTCTGACATTTTTATGTCCTCCTTGTTTTTTTCCTCCTCAGATACGCTGCAAAATTGACCTTTAAATATAAAGGAACAAGAACATTGCCCACTATCCGAGTGTGAATTCTTAAAGATTATAGCATAACGCCTAATATTTGGCAAGCGTTTTTTATAAAAAACATTAAAAATGCCGATTAAAACTTAATTTAATCGGCATAAAAATTATTCTTCAGTCTTTTCTTCTTTTTCTTCTTTAGGAAGCATTGCTTTTCTTGAAAGATTAATTCTGCCCTTATCATCAATCTCGATAACTCGAACCATAATCTTATCACCAACTTCAACTACATCAGAAACCTTCTTTACAAACTTGTTGTCAAGTTCACCTATACGGCAAAGACCCTCTTTACCGGGAAGAAGTTCAACAAATGCGCCAAAGTCCATAATGCGAACAACGGTACCGAAGTATGTTTCGCCAACTTCGATTTCTTTAA
This sequence comes from Clostridia bacterium, assembly GCA_045648525.1. Lineage (GTDB taxonomy): Bacteria > Bacillota > Clostridia > Christensenellales > QALW01 > UMGS1322. Next base: position 9,338 of record JAZROC010000197.1, on the reverse strand, counting down.
CAATGTCATCAATCATCTTCTTTGCTTTATCGCCTGAAGCCTGATCAACTGCATAAATTACAACTGAACCGTCATCGCTGATATCAATTTTAACACCTGTTTCAGCAATGATACCGTTGATAACTTTACCGCCGGTACCGATAACCTCACGAATCTTATCAACATCAATCTTAAAGGACATTGTCTTAGGTGCATAAGGTGAAAGTTCAGCACGGGGAGCATCAAGAGTTTCCATCATTTTGCCCATAATGTGCATTCTTGCATCATAAGCCTGCTTAAGAGCACGTTCAAGAATAGGCTTGTCAATACCCTTAATCTTAATATCCATCTGAATTGCTGTGATACCATCTTTTGTACCCGCAACCTTAAAGTCCATATCGCCAAGGAAATCTTCAAGACCCTGAATATCTGTTAATACAGCAACCTTATCTGAACCTTCTCTTGTATCTTTGATAAGACCCATAGCAGCACCTGCAACGGGAGCTTTAATCGGAACACCTGCATCCATAAGTGAAAGTGTTGAACCGCAAACAGAAGCCATTGATGTTGAACCGTTTGATGAAACGATTTCAGAAACAACTCTAATTGCATATGGGAACTCTTCCTCAGAAGGAATAACAGGTTCAAGTGAACGCTCTGCAAGAGCACCGTGACCGATTTCACGTCTGCCTGGTGCACGAAGAGGTTTGGGTTCGCCGGTTGCATAACCGGGCATATTGTACTGATGCATATATCTCTTTTGAGTTTCGCCATCAATACCGTCAAGTTCCTGAACGTCACTTAAAGGACCTAATGTTGTAATGGTCATAGCCTGTGACTGACCACGTGTAAACACTGCAGAACCGTGTGTACGTGAGAACATACCTGCTTCACACCAGATAGGACGAACTTCGTCAATAGCACGTCCATCAGGACGAACACCCTGATCAAGAATCTTGTTACGCATAACTTCTTTCTTGATATAATAAAGAGAATCACCAATTTCACGCTTCTTTTCAGGGAAAATTTCAACAAAATGTTCCTGAACTTCTGCTTCAACCTGTTCTTCACGGACTTCGCGCTCATGACGGTCAAAAGTATCCATAACCCATACGATTTTATCGTATGCATATTCTCTTACTGCAGCATCAATATCTTCGGGAACGTGATAAAGTTCGATTTCGATTTTTTCTTTACCGATTTCCTTCTGAATTTCTTCCTGCCAAGCAACAATTTTCTTAATTTCTTCGTGTGCAACCATAATGCCTTCAAGCATTTCTGCTTCTGAAACCTCATCAGCACCTGCTTCAACCATCATAACTGCGTCTTTCGTACCTGAAACGGTAAGGTGTAATCTTGATTCTTTTCTCTGTTCTGCATTGGGATTGAGAATGTACTCGCTACCAATCATTCCAACAGTTACAGAGCCTGTAGGACCTGCAAAAGGAATATCTGACATAGTAAGAGCAAATGATGAACCAATCATTGCCAAAACGTCAGGCATATTATCAACGTCAACTGACATACAGGTTGCAACAACCTGAACATCATTCAAAAATCCCTTTGGAAAAAGAGGACGGATAGGTCTGTCAATAAGACGAGAAGTTAAAATAGCTTTTTCGCTTGCTCTGCCTTCACGACGGATATATCCTCCGGGGATTTTACCTACTGAATACTGTTTTTCTTCAAACTCTACGCTCAAGGGGAAGAAATCCATTCCCTCTCTGGGCTGCTTTGACATAGTTGCCGATACCATAACAGCCGTATCGCCGCAACGAACTACACACGAACCGTTTGTCTGTCCGCAGTATTTGCCGGTTTCAATAGTAAGTTCTCTACCAGCATATGTCGTTTTAAACTGCTTAAATTCCATATATATACTCCTTCATAATAAAATAACAAATATAAATAACGCAAAAAAATGCGAAACATTCAAAACAGAGAAAAAGCGGATATTAAAATAAACATCCGCTTTCTAAAAATTACTTTCTTAAGCCAAGCTTCTTAACGATAGCTCTGTATCTTTCGATATCCTTATCCTTAAGATAAGCAAGAAGACCTCTGCGCTGACCAACCATTGTTAAAAGACCACGACGGCTGTGGTGATCCTTAGCATGAGTCTTAAGATGCTCATTAAGGTGGTTGATACGCTCAGTCAAAAGAGCGATCTGAACTTCAGGAGAACCTGTGTCAGTATCGTGCAACTTGTTAGCTGCAATAACTTCAGACTTTACTACCTTATCCATTATACTTTCCTCCTAATTTATTTATGTAAACGCTATTACTCACAGTAAACCGGCGGAGATGCGTGTAAACCGAGAGCAAAGTTCCACATATGCGAAGATTATAACACAGTTTCCTCATCTTGTAAACTGTTTTTTTCGTCATTATCGTGTCTTTTTTCTTCCAATAAGGGAATTATCAGCTGTTCAGCTTCTTCTTCATCAAATTCGCTATTTTCTAAAAGCTCAAGATTCTCTTGTTCAGGAAGCTCATCAAGAGAGGTCAAACCAAAATGTCTGAGGAATAAATCAGTCGTTCCAAACAAAACAGGATGACCTATAGTATCCTTATGCCCTACTTCATCAATAAGACCTTTTTGTTTAAGACTCATTACAGAATAATCGCACTTAACACCGCGGATTTGTTCAATTTCACCACGTGTTACGGGCTGACGGTATGCAATTATCGACAAAACCTCAAGGGCAGATTGCGAAAGAGACTTTTTTTGTATTGGATTTAATAAATCTTCAACGTAAGGTGCATTAACAGGATTTGTGCATAATTGAATTTTGGTACCAAATTTTTTTAAATTAATACCGCTTTCTTTGCCATATTTTGTTTCAAGTAACTCTATTGCTTGCCAGAATTCAAATTCTGTTGCGCCTGTCACTTTTTTTACATCTTCAGTGTCTAACGGTTCTCCTACGATAAACATAAGAGTTTCTATAATCGAAGCAAGCTCATTCAAATTCACTGAATTCATCCTCCGTAACGTTTGTTTGTTCGTTATTTTCAAGATTAAGTCTTACTGTAATATCTCCGAAGTTTTCTTTCTGATCAAGTTTAAGAAATCTGTTTTTCCATAATTCAAGCATTGCCGCAAAAGTAGTTACGACTTCACTTTTGTTTCCGTCGTCCTCAAACATATCAAAAAACGACATCTCTTTTTTTGAAGATAGTTTGCGACGGATATATGACATTTTGCCTTTTACAGTATAAGTATCTCGTTTAATTTCCCTTTGCTTTTTGACTGTTTTATTTTCAAAGCGTTTTAAAACTTCACTAAACGCAGCCATAAGAGCATCTAACTTCATATCTTCAAGCTCAATACGTTCCTGCATATTTATTTCTTCAGGAAGTTTATAATATACTTTAAGATTTTCTTCCTCTAAATCGTGAAGTTTTTCCCCTGCTTCTTTATACATCTTATATTCAGTAAGACGTCTGATAAGAGCCTGTTCAGGATCTTCCTCACCTTCTTCAAGAGGTGCAGGCTTGGGCAGAAGTGAACGGGATTTTATTTCAAGAAGATGCGCCGCAACAGTCAAAAATTCGCTTGCATTTTCCATATCAAATTCATTGATGTCGGATATGTACGCCAAATACTGTTCAGTAATATCTGAAACAAAAATATCTTTTATATCAATTTTATCTTTATCCAGTAAATGAAGAAGCAAATCAAGAGGCCCTTCAAACTGATTTAATTTTAATTGAAGCTCCATTTTCCACCTAAATAAAAGCAGTAAATATAAGGTTCATAACTTTTTGCATTAAGCCGAACAAAAAGCCCGAAACACCGCTGATAATATCTAACCTATTGCTTATAACAAGAAAAATCAGCAAAATTATTGTAGAATGACGTTCAACGTTCATAAAAAAATTGTAACCGAGACGTCCGCCAAAAAACTCTTTAAAAATTTTATAACCATCAAGAGGAGGTATCGGAACAAGATTAAACACCGCAAGGTTAAGATTAATAAAAACCAAGAAATAAAGAATGTAATAAACGACATCCCATATAGCAATACCCATTTCAGTATAAAAAAAGTCAATGCGAGAAAAAATGATGAACTGAAAGAAATAAAGCAAAAACATTGAAACGGTTGCAAGAATAAGATTAGTAAATACACCTGCAAAAGAAACAATAAGCATACTCTTTCTGCCGTTTCTAAAGTTTGACGGAACAATCGGCACAGGTTTTGCCCAACCAAAGCCGACAAGAAGCATCATGAGCGTTCCTATTGGATCAAGATGTTTTAACGGATTTAACGTTAATCTTCCTGTGCTTTTGGCAAAGCCGTCACCTTGCTTATATGCCGCAAATCCATGAGCAAACTCATGGGCAGAAAGCGAAAATAAAAGCGCAGGAAAAACAATAATCAAAGATAACAATGATAACCAAATATTGTCCGAAAACAAAATATCTAATAACATAATTATTTACTCCCTTTTATTTTAAATGTTCGGGTATAACATCGTTTAAACAAATATATTCATAAGTTTGACGTTTAACCGCAATAGACGAGCTTCCATTATTAACAAGAACTATAGGCGGCACAACGTTTCTGTTATAATTGCTTGCCATAGAATAATTGTATGCGCCGGTTGTCAATACAGCAAGAGTATCTCCTGTTTTAAGACTTTCAGGCATAGGTGTGTCCCACGTAATCATATCACCTGATTCGCAACACTTACCTGCAATGGAAACTTTTTTATTGTGTTCTTCATTCATTTTTGAAGCACAATACGCCGTGTATTTCGCATCATAAAGAGCTGTGCGAACATTTTCAAACATACCGCCATCACACATACAATAAGTACGTATATCCTGAATTTCTTTTAATCCGTTTACAGTATAAAGAGTTGTTCCGCACTCACCGACCACGCTTCTTCCCGGTTCAATGGAAACATAAGGCATTGGATAGTTTTTATCTTTACAAATATTCTTTAATGACTCTGCTATCAATTTTATAAAATTCTCAAAAGGCTTTGGACTATCGTTTTCGTTATAAGTTACGCCAAATCCACCGCCACAATTAAACTGTTTTACCGTTAAGTTAAATTTATCACGTATTTCGCAAGCAAAATCTACAAAATGTTTGCACAATTCTTCAAAGGGTTGTTCTTCAAAAATCTGAGAGCCTATATGGCAATGAATTCCATAAAAATTCATCCATTTACTTTTTGAAATAATTTCAACAGCTTTTATTGCTTGTCCGTCAATTATGCCAAAGCCAAACTTACAATCCATTTTAGCCGTTTGTACTGCTTCGTGGGCATGAATATCAATGTTAGGTCTTAAGCGAATAGTTACGTCTATTTTTTTATTAAGCTTTTGGCATACCTTTTCAATAACCTCAAGTTCATCAAAGCCATCGACAATAATGCAGTAAATCTGATTATCAACAGCCATATAAATTTCTTCTTCAGTTTTACTGTTGCCGTGAAGCTCAATTTTTTGAGGGGAAATTCCGCAAGAAAGTGCTGTATAAAGTTCTCCACCTGAAACAACGTCAATACCTAAACCTTCACTATCAACAATTTTAAGTATTGCTTTTGTATTAAGTGCTTTTGATGCGTACATTACCCTGCCGCCATCAAAATATTTATCCATTGACGTTTTAAACTCTCTGCAGTTTTTACGCAAAAAATCTTCGTCAATCACATAAAGCGGCGTGCCATACTGCTTTGCAAGTTCAACAGTATCACAGCCGCTGATTGTTAAATGTCCTTTTTCATTTATATTCATACCATAGTGCAAGTTCATAGCATAATTCTCCTTTTATTATGCTATAATACCACAAAATGATTTATTAGTCAATGATTGCTACTTCCAAAATGAAATTATTTCTTTTAATTTGTCAACAAAACCTGCTTTTTTATAATCTTTATCTGCACAAAGTTTTACTTGTCCAATATCCTCACCATTTAAACAAATAATTACTTTACCTATCTCTTGTCCTTTTAATATAGGCGCAGTGCATTTTTCGGGAAGTTCAATTTTTGTTTCAACAACGTCTGTACCGTCATTTCTTACACAAACCGAAAAATCTTCATTTGAAACAACCGATAACGTTTTTTCTATACTGCTTAAAAGTTCAACTTCACCTATTTTTTCGCCTGCTTTAATTACAGATTGATTACTATAATTTGCAAAGCCAAAATTAATTAATTGGGCCGCTTCGTTAAAACGTTCTTTGCTTGTATTTCCACCCAATATAACGGATATAAGTTGCATATCACCGCGTTGCGCCGAAGTTGTTACACAAAAACCTGCTTCACTGGTATATCCCGTTTTTAATCCATTGCACCCTTGCAACGAACGAATTAACTTATTTGTATTAACAAGTTCTGTAACTCGCCCGTCTTTTTTGTGTTGAATTTCATCCATCCAAACAGTTGCAAAAGTAAAATAGTCCTTATGATTTAAAAGTTCTTTTGACATTATTGCAACGTCACGCGCACTGGATTGATGCCCATTTTCCGGAAGTCCAGTGCAATTTTTAAAGGTTGTGTTTGTCATTCCGAGTTCTTTTGCCTTTAAATTCATTTTATGAACAAAAGCGTCTTCACTACCTGAAATTTTTTCCGCCATTGCAACTGCAGAATCATTGGCCGAGGCAATTATAATTGATTTAATAAGTTCACTTACTTTATAATCGTATCCTGCATCAATAAAAGCCTGAGAGCCGCCCATCCCTGATGCAGTTTCACTAATTGTAACCGTTTCATCTAAAGAAACACTTCCGTTTTCAACCGCATCAAAAATCAGATTCAAAGTCATAACTTTTGTTACGCTTGCTATTGGTAACGGCTGTTCTGAATTTTTTGAAAAAAGAACTTTACCGCTTTCTGAATCTATCAAGATTGCAGCTTTTGCACTAATGTTGATACCGTTTTCATTTTGTGCAAAGGACGTTATTGGTATTATAAGCAAACTTACCGCAACAAACATAATTAAAAATTTTTTCATAAATAAATTCCTCCTTTCGTAATTTATTTTCTGTAAAAACAAAAAATATATTATTGTAATTTTTACAAAAAAGTCGTAAATAAACCGTAGAGTTTTAACCCTGAATTTTTTGACAAAAAATAGAAAAAAATTAAAACTATTGATGCAATAAAAATGCCAATAAATCCCGATAATATAAACTTTATATCCATATAATCAAATTTTTTATATCTACTGATTTTTAATCTTTTATCAGTTATTTTTTTGCAAAAAATTATTGAAATAATAATTATAAAAAACACAATAATTAATAGAGTAAAAATTTCAAATATTCCATTGGTTTTTAATATCGATATTACATACGATAACACAATACCCATTTTAAAACATATACCAAAAAGATTGAACGGAATCAATGGATACGTCCCCCACCAAAGCGCACCTATTGAAAACACTATAAAGTGTTTAAAAAAAGAATAAAGTGCTGAAAAAAATATTTTTATAAAACTTTCAGCAAATAAAAAATTATATAAACCAAACTCAAAAGATTTTTTTAAAATTCTTATCGTTTCGTTTGAAACTGTTTTTTGATAATTAATACCCGTCGCTATACCGACAGCAGATATAAAAAATAATATAATATATATTATCTTATCCTTTTTTATTAAAAACAAAAAGAATACCCTCCCTATTGACGTTACTCAATATAATGGTATTCTTCTAAAAGTTGTCCATATTACAAATACATCACATTATCTGCAATCAGAAATAAAAATTCACGGTTTGTTGGTTTTCCTTTTTCCTGATCAACCGTATACCCAAACACATTAAATATATTTTCTATATTTCCTTTTTCCCACGTTTTTTCAATAGCATACCGAATATTTCTTTCAACATTCTGCTTATTTGTAAAAAAAACATCTGCAACGTTATTATACACATAATCAATATCAACAGAGAAATTAAAACGTATAATTTCTCCTATTGACATTCTTATATAGTTGTACCCCTTTAACTTTCTGCTCATTCCAAGCTCATCAAGTTTTTGGGAAATTTTATTCAAATACACAAACCATCACCATTTGATATTATAAATACCGTGTATTTTTTTGCCAATAAAATTTTTTATAATTTTTACACTATTTTTGTCTGCAAACTGCATAATTTAATTTTAATAACTATTCAAATTGAACATAGTAATGAATCCAACTGAATATTCATAAACATCTGGAAATAATCAGAATGTTTTTACGATGCATCTTTTAGTTGTTTTTCTGATGCAGATTCAGTCCTTTGAAGCATATTTTCAATAAAAATACCATATCCTCGGGTGGGATCATTAATCATAACGTGAGTCACAGCACCAATCAACCTATCATCTTGCACAATAGGACTTCCGCTAAGTCCCTGAACAATTCCGCCTGTTTTATCTATAAGATTTTTGTCGGTTATCTGTATGATCATACTTTTTTCAGAAGGAAATGTCTGGTCATTTACATGCAATATTTTTATTGAATATTTTTTCATTTCGCCATTTTCAAAATCAGAATATATATAGGCATTATCTTTTTTAATTGCGTTTTTTGAACCTAATTTTATCAAGTTCATTCCGCTTGTTGAATATATCTTCCCTAAAAGACCAAATTTTGAATTTTGGGTTATATCCCCCAGTTGTTTTGCTCGCGTGCCAAAGCTTCCCTTTAATTCACCCGCAACCCCACTACTACCTTTTTTTATACCTGTAATATTACATTCAACAATTCTTCCATTTTTTAATTCAAGCATTTCACCTGTGTCGCTATCACAAATCGAATGTCCCAATGCACCGAAAGAATTATCTTCAGGGTCAATATATGTTATTGTGCCTAATCCCGCTGCACTGTCTCGCATCCATAGTCCTAATCTATATTCCCCATCTTTTTTTGATTTTATGGGTGTTATTTCGGTCTCAAAAATTTTATTATCTCTGCGTACTTTCAATTTAATATCATTTTCACCAAAGGATCTTAAAATGGCATCAAAATTTGATATATCATTTAGCTCTACTCCATTTGCAGAAATAATATAATCACCTTTTTTTATCCCAGCATTATTTGCAGTATTTATAAATTTGGAATTTTCATTCTCAATGGCAACAGTATCCGTTACAAATATTCCATCAGTATAAAATGCAACTCCTACTGTTTGTCCTCCAAGAAAAACGTATTTATCTTCTTTTATTTTTATATGCTTATTATCTGTAACCTCGGATATGGCATTTACAGTAACAGCGGATATAGCAAGTTCATTTTGATATACTTCATATTCTTTTTTATCAAACAATTTTTCTGCCGCCGGCGTCTGCGAAATCAAGGTTATAGCACTAATCAGTATAGCTGTTATAAATTTTTTCATTTTTTCCTCC
>JAZROC010000196.1:0-3770 GCA_045648525.1 Clostridia bacterium | reverse complement strand
AACTTACTTTGTTTTCGCACCCTGCAAGCACAGAAAAAGCAATTAAAATTACACATAAAACTGAAATTAACTTTTTCATTTGTCTTCCCCCTTTTTAGCTTTTATTGTTACTATTACTGCCGCAAGTATAACTGCAACAGCACAAACGCCTACTGCAATAAGCGTACCGTTACCTTTTTCTTCAGGCACCGTATTTTCTGCGCCTTCAGGAAGTTCATTTTCAACAACTTCAGCAAAGGTTGCAGTATATCTGTTGAAACCGTATGGTCTGTAAACAACAGGCTTTTCCGTTATTGACTGAGGCTTCTGAACGTTAGGTTTTTCCGTATTTTCCGTATTTTCCGTATTTTCAGAATCTTCATTATCAGCAACTGCGTTAATAGGCTCGTAGTCGTTCTCTAAATAAATTGCCGTATCTTTAATCTGAATCTCTTTGATTGCATAGTATTCATCCATCATATCAAAGCAAAGATTCCATTGAGTCCATAACTTATCATTGATATCTTCTTTAGTAAAAGTTCTGAAGATTTCAATTCTCTGCCACTTGTTTGTAAATTCGCCATCACTATAGGGAGACGCCATTACTCCGTAGCTACTGAAACTAAATGTACTTCCTTTATATTCTGATAAAAAGAGTGCTTTATCTTCCAAGTATTCCTTAGGTACGTCCGGACGCAATTTTATACCGAAGCCTTTATCCATTTCAGTTAATGATGCGCGCACGTCAAAAACAATCCATACGTTTATTTTATCTTTATCACTAAGCATTTCCTTTATGGTAGGATAAATATTAATTGCAGGAGAAGCAAAAGAACTTCCTATATTTGAAAACGCATAAATTCCTTCAGGAGAGTTTTCAACGGGAATAACGTTGCCTAAATTTGCTTTATACCACCCGTTATCCTTTAAGTGATTACCTTCGGGAAGGGCAGGTGTATCAGTATCATCAAGAGCGATAGTAGGCTTTTCGGCATTTAACGTTTCAATATCAATAGTTGGTTTGCCTGTGCCCTCTTCATAATCAACAATTTCAATTAAAGTATTTTTTACATAGAGCGTTTCGATGACTTCATACATCATAATACCGTCAAAGCAGAGAACCATTTTTTTCCACAAGCCCGAAACAATGTCATCAGGAGTTAAAGTAATTTCCCCCTCAATAACTTCCCAGTCTTCAGAAACGTTTACGTCGCTTACAATACGTGCTAAATAGTTACCATCACTTACCGCATTGACCGCCTCGCCCGGATAAATATCTTTAAAATCATTTTTAAACTTGATTTTATGATGTACGTTATCCATTCGGATAAGCATACCCAACGTAAAATCTTCTTCAGCATCTGCTTTTAACTCAGCGCTAAATCTTAACGTTACAGAATCTTTATCCTTTATAATCTCTTTTAGTTTTTCTGTAATATCAATGCCTGCACTGTTGAAAGATGTAGTAAAGTTTTTCATTGCATAAACTGTTTCGCCGTTTTCTTCTGTTTTGGTTACCTGAATTTTTCCAAGATACGGTGCCCAATCGCTTTCAATTTTAATTTCTTCAGCAAAAGCCGGAACACACCATAAAACCGCAAGAAGTAATGCAAGAAAAACGGTTAAAATTTTCTTCATCAAAACAACTCCTTTTTAATCATTTCAACAAGATTATACCAAATAAAAATAGTAAAGTAAATTGCATTTTCTAACATTTACATTGCATTTTCTAATATAAAAAAATCCTGCAAAAAATTGCAGGATTTAAAAAATTTATTTCTTTGTTACAAGAAGTACCATATCATCAGCTACGGGTTTTTGAGGAATATCGTATTCGCCATTCTTATCAGGTCTTAAATTATAATCAATAAGAGTATATTCGCCTGTTCTTGTATCGAACCACTGTGCAATGTAGCTTGCATTTTTATCCATATTAACAAGCTTACCTGCTGAATCAACAGTCTTATTGTAAAGGTAAACTACGTAAACTTCATCGCCATTATTTGCAGCAGCGTAATAGCCTTCTTTTCCTTCAACTTTCTGGAATGCTTTACCGTAGTCAAAGTCAGGAGTAAGCTCCCACCAACCAACGCTTTCCATAAAGCCTCTTAAGTAAGTAAGCTCGTTAGAAATAGGTGCATTGATAAGGTCAGACCACAAGGTGTTAATTTTCTGGTCAATGGTAATTGTTTCAAGACCGTCAAAAGCATCTTCGTCAGTTGCATATCTGCCCTTATAGAGCCACATATCTGCGCCACCGTAAGCGTGACCCTGACCACAAAGATACGCTACCCATGCCTGTGCGCGCATTGTAAAATCGCCACCGTAGAGGTAATGATATCTTGCCTCATAGTCAACTATCGGTTTATCGCCACCATTTTCCCAATAATCCTTGGGAATCTCGAAGTTATACTGTGTATGAACAATGGGACGCCATTGGTTTGCCCACCAAGTATGGCCTTTTGCGGCAATGAAGGAAGACTTTCTTGTTTTTCCTGCAAATTCTGTTTTTGTAACGTCAACTACGTTATAAGCGCCGTCAATTCCTCTAACGGGAACGCCACCTGCTGCAGTAATACTTGCCGCATTAAGCTGGTGAGCTGAAGTGGGATTCTTATAGGGGTCGTGCTTATACACGTATGCGCACATATCAATGTAAGTGATAACGAGCATATCAATATCCTGATTTATAGCATCGTCAACTTCCTGACCTAAAGTCCACATTACAGGATATGAACAATAACGAGCAATCCAATAACGTGTAAGCGCTTCGAGGTTTTCATTAAACTGCTTTGTAACGCTTGAGGGGAAAAGAAGCTTTGCATTTGCGTGAACAAGACCTTTTTCAGCAATGTACTGGAAGTATTTATCCATTTCGTCAAAGCCCTTAATATCATTTTCAGTAATTTTACCGTCAGCAACGTTAATTGTTGTACCAATAACTTCTGACTGATATACTGTAAAGCCCTGCTCTGCACGACGGTCAACGATGTACTTAAAGTGTGAATCTGTCTGAATATTACCTGCGTTAGGACCGGGTGAATCAAATTCTTCAGTTACCATATTCCAATGGGTATCGCCTAAATAGAAGAAAGGAGTACCGTCATTATATACGAAATACTTTTTGCCTTCTTCGGTTTTAACGAAACCGTGCTTATAGATATCAAGATCACCCTTGTATGCATTAGAAGCAACAGTTCCCTTAATACCGTTGATGCCAACGTCTTCACCGGTTGTTGCGGTTTCATAATCCCAGATACCGCACTCAGTAGGTGCAAAACGAACTGCCCATTTATTAGCACCATCCCAGAAACCAGGCATTAAAAGCTTTGTGCCTGTTGAACGGTTTGTAAAGGTTACATCAAGAACTGTATCTGTAATATTTTTTGATTTTTTAGTTGCTTCAAATGGAATTTCAACTGAAATCCACTGCTGTGTAACATAGTCTGTTTTTTCTGTAATATCTGCAGGAGCCTCAGTAGGTTGAGGAGTGGGGCTTGGTAAAGAAGCAGATGAACTTGGTTTTGTTTCACAGCCTGCAAATGCGGCAACAACAACTAATATTGCGCAAACGATTGCTAAAAACTTTTTCATTATTTTTCCTCCTCCTTTACTGAATTCTTCTTTTTAAGAACAACAACTGTAACTAATGCGCCGATTACAACGACTGCACCTACAGCGATTAAAATAATCGTGGTTAAATCAGTTCCGCCATTATTGTCAACAAGCCCGCCTTCAACTTCGGTTTCAACAGAATCCATAAAGGTTATCTGGTATCTGCCGCCGCCAAT
>JAZROC010000195.1:0-3023 GCA_045648525.1 Clostridia bacterium | reverse complement strand
TACGATCCGACTTATGGGCATATCACCAAAGGGTTTTACTTCCATTTCATAAACGAGCAGACCGTCGTTATATATAGTATATTCATTTTTAACGTTGAATCCCATATAGCAATGATCTTGTGTGAGCACACCTTCCGTTGTGATTTTTAAGGCATCGGCAGTTTTTTCAACGTTGGTTTTAAGATTGAAATATGCCATTTTCTGAAGTCTTGATTGCTCCCACGAACCGATCCAACGGGGATAAAGTTTTACTATACCGTCGTTATCCGTTTCAGCGCGGTGTGTAACGAATTTCATAGGCTCGCTGAAATACACCTTGCCTGCCTTTTCGTATTTTACGGGAACACCGTTTGCAAACTGCACGCTGAAGTTTTCACCCGTTACGCTGATTTTATCTTCATTCTGCACAAATTCGCCAACAAAAGAGGTCTTTTCAAAATCAGTTTTTTCTTTAGTGCTTAAAAGTTCAAACTGTTTTAAGCCAACTGTTTCTTCGCCCTTAATTATGCGGAAAGTTACATAATTATCAACACCACTATATTCAGGTTTAAAATCAATAGTTGCCTTTTCTTTAGGCTGAAGATTAATTTCAATAAATTCTTTCTTTACGCTTACACCGTCGGAAATAATTTCGTACTGAACTTTAAGTTCTGACAAATCAGAAAAATCCTGAAGGTTTGTAAGAGTAAGTTTTTCACCGTCAAGCTGAATGCGTACAGGTGTGTAAATATACTTCAATTCAAGGAACGTAGGTTTAGGTGTTCCGTCAGAAGTACAGAAGCCGTCCAAGGTAAAGTTTGACCAATGGTTATCATCGTGGAAGTCGCCACCGTAGAGGTAATCAACGCTTCCGTCTTCATTTACGCGCTTTTTGCCGTGACTTCTGAATTCCCACACGAAGCCGCCACAGTAACGAGGATGGTCTAAAACGTAATCCCAGATAACCTGCATATTTCCGGGACTGTTGCCCATTGCGTGCGCGTATTCGATAAGGCAAAGGGGACGGTCATCATCTGCGGCATTATCAAGAACACGCTGAAGTCTGTTAACGTTACAATAGCCGTTGCCGACAAATGCCTGCGACATTTTATCAGGTGCAGAATACTGAACGGGTTTTTTATCTTTGCGGTTTCTTAAATATTCAGCGCAGGCTTCACAGTTTTCGCCCGTACCGATTTCATTACCTACAGACCAGATAACGATACAAGTTTCGTTTTTATCTCTTTCAGCCATACGAACGGTTCTATCCAAGAAAGCATCACGCCAGGAAGGAGTTTTATTCAAAAAGCCTTGGTCACCGGTAATACCGCAACCGTGACTTTCAATATCGCCTTCGTCCATAACGTAAATACCAAGTTCCGAACAGAATTCATAGAAAGCGGGGTTGTTTGGATAGTGTGCACAACGGATAGCATTAATGTTGTTGCCCTTAATAAGTTCAAGGTCGCATCTTATCTGTTCAACGGTAATATATCTGCCGTTTTCAGCGTTGTTTTCGTGACGGTTGATACCGCGAATTAAAATGTTTTTGCCGTTAACCTTGAAATTTCTGTCCTTAACAACGCTTGTTACGAAACCAACGCGTTTGGAATGAACTTCCGTAACAGTGCCGTTTTCCATAATTTCTAAAGTAAGGTCATAGAGGTTAGGAGTTTCAGCATTCCATAATTTCACGTTTTCAGGCTGAAGCTTTAATTCTGCAACGCCGTCTTTAAAGGGAACTTCATAAACCGTACCGTCAAAAGTAAATTTTGCAACGGCATCGGCTTTATCAAAAAGCTCGGCTTTAACGGAAAGATTTTTGTCATCGGTTATAATTTCCCAATCCCACAAAGCAGTTTTGGGCGAATAGATAATATAAACGTCTCTGAAAATACCGCTTGCCATAAGCATATCCTGATTTTCAAGATATGAAGCATCGGAATACGTATAAACGATAACCTTTAAGATATTTTCGCCTTTTTTAAGGTTTTTGGTAATATCAAATTCGTGGGGCAAACGTGAGCCCTTTGAAAAGCCAACAAATTCACCGTTAAGATATACGTAGAAAGCATTGTCAACACCTTCAAAGTGAAGAATTGCTCTTTCTGCTTCCTCTGCATTAAAGGTGCGCATATAGCAACCAACGGGATTAAGCCTTAAAATATAGGGAGGATTAAAGGGAAATGGATACTCAACGTTAGGATAGGTAGGTTCCATAAAACCCCTGAACTGCCACATCGAAGGCACGTCAAGAGTATCAAAGTCAGAGCAGTCAAAATCGTTATCAGTAAAGTTTTCAGGTGCTTTATCCGAAAACAGAGCAAACTTATAATCACCGTTTAAGGAGAAAAGTCTGTCCGATTTTTCTTTATTGTAATAATAAACTCCTTTTTCACCTGCGGGAACGAGTGTCGCACGGGGTGAAAGTCTGTTCATATGAAGCATCTGTGGATTCTGTAATTCGCTTGGCGTATTGATTGCCATTGAAACGTCAGATTTAACTATCTGATTTTTGTAAATTCTCATAAAATATCACCTCAACAATAATAATATCACAAAAACATACAAAAACATATTGCAAAATCGTGGGTTTATATGGTAAAATCATATATGAGGTGATAATTATTAAAGAAATTGTAGTTACCGGTTTTGGCAGAGACGTGTGCAAAAGCACCAAACCTCGCACCAAATTAATACCAAATGCTAATCTCATACACTTTATTGAAGCAGGTTCAGGATATTTTAACGGTATTCACTTAACGAAAAGTCAGGGATTCATTTGTCTTAAAAACGTACTTTGTGATTATATTCCCGACAAAGACGATCCTTGGACTTATTCGTGGATAAACATCAGCGGTGAAGGTGCAAAGGAGCTTATTGGCAACCTGCCCACAAAAAACGGTGTTTTTGAGTTTGACATTACCGACAACTTTGAAACAATAAAGAAAATAAATCAAAGCGAAAGCTATCATTCGGACGAATTAAGATGTTTAGGCATACTGTTTGAAATTTTTGGCAAAATTTCAACTAAAAAAGACAAA
>JAZROC010000194.1:0-2354 GCA_045648525.1 Clostridia bacterium | reverse complement strand
AAACTTGCAAGACAAGACACGCAAGGGTAAAAGCGAATGAGCTTACAAGACGGTAAGTGATTGAGCTTTTATCCCTTGTGTAACACAGTATTGCAAGGATTTATCGGACACCGATTTATTCCCAGGTGAGAAGACCAATCTCCTCCATATACTTATCATGAAGGTCAATATAGTTTTCTACAAGTTCGGAAAGAATGTTGCCATCTAAAGAGGGCAGAGCGTTGGCGATATGCTCAACAATAAAGTCAAAAGCATCATCTTCATCGTAATATTCGTCGGTAAATTCACCGTCGGCAATAATGCCGGCAGAAACCATATAATCAACGTCATAGGTAAGGGCAAGGTTAAAAACGTCCTTTGCGCAGGCTTCTGTACCCTCATAGTTTTCCATCATCCAGTTTAATGCTTTATCATCGAATCCGTTCATTTTATAATCTCCTCAAATTCCTTTAAAGTATTTTCAAAAACCTGCATAGCGGATTTAATTGCATCAGGTTTAGTAAGGTCAACACCTGTAATTTTCAAAAGTTCAACGGGGAAATCGCTTCCGCCTGATGACAGGAATTGTTTATATTTTTTAACTGCCTCTTCACCTTCAGACAAAATCATATCGGCAATTTTTACCGCAGAAGAGAAGCCCGTTGCATACTGATAAACGTAATAGGCGCGATAAAAATGAGGTATGCGAGCCCATTCGGTTTCGATGTATTGGTCCGTTTCAACGCTTTCGCCATAGTAAAGGCGGTTAAGGTCGCCATAAAGCTTATTAAAGGTGTTTTTGGTAAGTGCTTCGCCATTTTCTGCCAGCTCGTGAGTTTTAAGTTCAAACTCGGCAAACATCGTCTGGCGGAAAACGGTGGTTCTGAATTGTTCAAGCAAATGATTCAACAAATAAGCCTTCATAGCTTTATCTTCGGTATTTTTCAAAAGATATTTTAATAAAAGCACTTCGTTGACCGTTGAAGCAACCTCGGCAACGAAAATTCTGTACTGCGCCTTTTCGTAGCACAAGGCATTATCGGAATAATAGGTGTGCATTGAATGTCCTGCTTCGTGAACAAGAGTAAAAACGTCGTCAAGTTTATCCTGATAATTTAAAAGCATATAAGGGTGAACACCGTAGGTACCCCAGGAATATGCACCGCTTGTTTTGCCCTTGTTTTCAAAAACGTCAATCCAGTTTTCAGAAAAAGACCTTTCTAAAAGTTCAACGTAATCTTCACCTAAAGGCGCAAGTGCCTTTTTGGCTAAAATCTGAGCTTCTTCATAGGTGTAATTCTGCTCGGGCACGTCAATGGTGGGCACGTACATATCGTACATTTTAAGGTCAGGAATATTTAAAAGTTCCTTTCTTAATGCAACGTATCTGTGCATTACAGGCAACGCACTGTGCACTGCATCAATGAGCCCCGTATAAACCTCTTTGGGAATATTTCCCGAAAAAAGTTCACCGTCAAGAACAGTTTTGAATTTTCTTGCTTTGGCATAGAAAACGTCTTTTTTCACGCTTGAAGAATACAAAGCCGCCAAGGTATTTATGTTATCCTTGTGCGCTTCATACATTGACGTGTATGCCTGCTTTCTTAAATCGCGGTTTTTATCGCGAAGATATATTCCGTATCTGCCGTGGGAAAGTTCAGTTTTTGTGCCGTCGGGCAAAGTGATATCGTCAAATTTCATATCAACGTCAGAAAGTTGAGTGAAAATCGTATCGTAAGAATTTGCCATTTCGGTTGTCATTGCAAGAATACGTTCCTCGCCCTCTGACAACAAATGTTCTTTATTTCTTACGATGCTTTTAAGATAAAGACTGTTATCGCTGAAAAGTTCATCATCTGCCCACGCAAGCAATATACTGTCAGAAACGCTGTTAAGTTCAGGCGTAACGAAGGCAGTTTCAGTTTCAAGCTCCATCAAAAGACCGTAAGCTCTGTCGCAAAGAGAAACAAATTCATCATTGCCGTTATCCTGATCCCTGCTCATTTTTGCATAAACGTAAAGTTTTTCGCCTATAAGTGAAACTTCATGCTCAAGCAAAAAGAACTTTTTTAACTGTTCCTTTTCGCTTAACTTGCCTTTAAATGCGCATAACTGGGGAATTTTATCTTTGATAAAGTTAAAAGCTTCTTCCCATTTTTCGATGCTTTCAAAAATATCTTTCAAGTTCCATTTATACTTATTTTCGATTTCTTCACGCGTTCTGACCTGACTCATAAAACACTCCTATTTTATTTTACCGTCGCAAGCCTTTTCTATCGCCTTTGCAATTTTGAGGGCATAATCGCGTATTTCCCTTTCGTCCTCACCCTCAAGCATAACGCGGATAAGGGGGTCGGTACCGCTTGCACGGATTA
>JAZROC010000193.1:0-2215 GCA_045648525.1 Clostridia bacterium | reverse complement strand
GATAGCAGAAATTATTTCGCGTACCGAAAAGTTGTTTGCCGCAAGCACTTTAGGGATATTTTCGCAACAAAAACTCATCATTTCAATAAAAAGTGGCAACAAATCGCGCCTTATTCCTCTTGCAATAAGTATGCCAATGTTTGCCGTCAGGCGCGGAAAACCGTGTTCACTTAAACCGTTTGCTTTAACGCTTTCAAAATAATTTTTTATATGCTCGTCGGTGTAAGCAGAAAGGGCTTTTTCCATAAGTGAAATATAGGTCATTTTTAGAACTCCTTTCGCGTGTCAAGGAATGCATTTATCAGAAGTGCATCGTCCGATAATTGATTTTTTAACTGCTCAACAGAATCAAATTTCTTATCGTCACGAACTTTTTTTACAAAAATAATTTCCGCATTTTTGCCGTAAATATTTTGGTTAAAGCCTAAAATATGGGTTTCAACAGATAATTTATCTTCATCAGTTACCGTCGGATTTGTGCCGATATTGGTCATACCCTTATAAGTTCTGCCCAAAACCTTAACAAAGGTTGCGTACACACCCTCCTGCGGTATAAGTTTGTTTTTGCTTGTTTCAGTATTTATTGTTGGAAAGTCAATGGTTCTGCCAATGCTTCTGCCGTGCACGGTGTTGCCTTTAATTGAATAGTATCTGCCTAAAAATCTTGTGGCACTTTCAACGTCACCATTTTGAAGAAAAGTGCGGATTTGTGTGCTGGAAACTATAACGTCGCCGTCTTTTACCGGCGGCACGGTTACGGGGATAAAATTATATTTTCTGCCTAAAGCAGATAAAACCTGCGGATTTCCTTGGGCGTTTTTGCCAAAGGAGTGATTAAAACCTGTAACGATTTTTGTTGGCTTAAATTTTTCACATAATCTTTTAATATATTCTTCGGGCGAAAGGTCTTTTATATCTTCAAAATCTTCAACAAAAATCTCTTTCACACCGTATTTTTTTAAAAAAAACGTTTTTTCGTCAACGTCAGTCAACTGCTTTTGTTTTGAAAAGGGCGCATTAAAGGTGCAGGCAATAATATTATTACCTGCTTTTTTTGCTTCTTCGATAAGTTGGCGGTGGGCGATGTGTACACCGTCAAAGGTGCCTAAAATAAGTACGCTCATTTATTGCCTCCAAGCATACATTTTAAATAATACGTATCGTCTTTAAGTGTGCCTATTCCAAAAAATACGTTATCGCAATATATTCTTACAAAGCCGTCAACAACTTTGTCGGCAAAGGTTTTAGGTATGGGATTGCCGTTTTCAAGTTTTTTTAATGCATTTTTATGAATATTGACTCTTTCCATAAAGGAAATTGCTTCATCGGTGGGCTTTAAAAATGATAAATCACCCTTATCCATCATTTCCTGAAGCTCGGCAATTTTATAAGAATCTTTAATATTAAGACCTGCGGCACTTTCTCTTAAAAGAGTTTTCATATGGGCACCGCAACCTAATTTCTGACCTAAATCGTGGCAAAGAGTGCGAATATACGTGCCTTTTCCGCAGGTTACGCGAAGCAAAAATTCGTTATCCTTTAAATCGGAAATAAGTTCAATGTTTTCGATTTCGATTTCTCTTGCTTCAAGCTCAACCTTTTCACCGCGACGTGCAATATCATAAAGCCTTTCACCGTTTACGTGAAGGGCAGAGTACATAGGCGGAATCTGTTTGATTTTGCCTATGAAGCAGGGAAGTGCGTTTTTTATATCTTCAATAAATACGTTTACTTCGTTTTCCTCTAAAACAGTGCCCGTTGCATCTTCGGTATCGGTTACAATACCTAATTTAACGCAGGCAACGTAGGTTTTATGAAAAGAAGTTATGTAGTCAAAAAGTCTTGTTGCCCTGCCCACGCAAATAGGCAGAACACCTGTTGCGTCAGGGTCAAGGGTGCCACCGTGCCCGATTCTTCTTTCGTGCAACACACCCTTTAATTTGTTAACAACGTCGCCACTTGTCCAGTCGGCTTCTTTATATACGTTAATTACGCCTTCCATTAAAGAACCTCTTTTATTTCTTTCAATAAGGTAGAAATAACTTCCTCGCGGGTGCCTTTTATTGTGCAACCTGCGGCAAGTTTGTGACCGCCACCGTCAAATTTTGCGCAAATCTCGGCAACGTCATATCCAGGCAGACAACGCATGCTAACCTTGTATCCTTCAGGAATTTGTCTTATAAAGAAAGCAATGCGTGTGTTTTCAACGCTTCTG
>JAZROC010000192.1:0-1787 GCA_045648525.1 Clostridia bacterium | reverse complement strand
ACCACGTTAAAAATGATAGATGACGCAAACAAAAAAGGAATGGACGTTTTTTGTGACGTTTATCCTTATACTGCATCGGCAACAAGTCTTTCGGCAAGGGTTGTTCCCCAAAAATTTCGACAGGGTACTGAATATATGATTCAGCACCTTAAAATGCAAGAAGTCCGTGAAGAAATTAAGGCTGAAAACAGAAAAATGTGGGGCGACGGTATAAGCTGTATAATGATAACTACTTGTCCTGCTGTGCCTGAAGCAGAAGGCAAAAGAATGGATGAAATTGCCCGATTATTTAATTGTAAAGATCAATATGATGCTGCTTTTGATCTTTTGATAAAGTCAGGCGGAGTTTGTGATGCCGTATTTTTTGCAATAGCGGAGGAAGATATGGAAACGGTTATTAAGTATGACCGTTCAATGATTTGTACCGATTCAGGAGTTGCAGGAAATAAAAAAGTATATCATCCTCGTTTGCGTGGCAGTTTTCCTCGTGCTATAGGCAAGTACGTGCGCGAAAATAAAGTTGTTTCACTTGAAGAAATGATAAGAAAAATGACTTCTCTTCCTGCTCACGTTTACGGACTTAAAAATAAAGGTCTTATAAAGGAAGGCTACGATGCCGATATCTGCATTTTCGATTTTGAAAAGATAATAGACCGTGCAGATTATATGGAGTGCCATAAACGTGCCGAGGGACTTAACTATGTTATCGTTGGCGGAAAAATTGCCGCTGAAAACGCAGTTTATAACGGCGAAAAGAGTGGAAAGGTTATTACAGAATTTAACAGATAAATTAAATCCCTTTTATCAATCTGATAAAAGGGATATTTTTGTTAAATTTCAACTTTTAAGCCGTCGTATGAAACCTTAAAATCAAATTTTTGGGCAATTTCTTCAAGATGTGTGTGGTAAGGATTTCCATTGTGTGAAAAATGATTTACGTATTTTATTGTATTTTCATTTGCAACTTTAATTTCTTCAAGCCTTTTTACTACTCTTGAAATATTTTCTAAACCCATATGAGAACCGTTGTCAGAAATAGGAATTTCAACGTTTGTGCAATCGAGGCTTATCATATCGAAATGAAGGTTTGAATTTTTCAGATAATCCCACACCTCATCAAGAAAATAGCCCGTATCGTGTCCGTATAAAATAGTTTTTTCGCCTTTTATAATATAGAAAACAGCGTCGTCACCGTGAAAATGTCTTGCAGGTAAGGGGATAATTTCGTATTCACCTGCAACAATTTTTTCAAAAGGCTTTATAAGTGTTACGTCAATGCAGGCTTCGGCTTTTACTTTATTTATAATTTTATTATACGCACCATCAGTACAGAAAACTTTTAATCTTTCTGCACGCATATTGTGTGCATAGCAACCAAAACGCATATTAAAATCATCGGGATAAAGATGGTCCTGATGAGAATGGCTTATAAGAAGATACTTGATTTTATCGCCTTCAATATTATTATTTAAAAAGTGCATATACGTGTCAGCAGGAAAATCAATAAGCAAATCATCGTTTACCAATGACTGCGACCGTGTGCGGATATTTCTTTTATCTGTAGACTTTCTTGCTTCCTGACAAAATTTACAGTTGCAAAAAACTGCAGGAAAGCCTTCTGCCGCGGCAGTACCTAAATAAGTAAGCTTCATATAATCACCTCAAAAAAATAAAGACAGAATAAATTCTGTCCTTATTATACAATAGGTTGTAGGTTGATGTAAATGTATTTTTTATGTTTTTGATGTCAATTTTTAATTTGTGTAGTTGTCAAAATAACCCTGAAC
>JAZROC010000191.1:0-2384 GCA_045648525.1 Clostridia bacterium | reverse complement strand
GATGTACCGAAGGGTTAATACCGAGCATCGTCTTCATTGCGTTTGCCAATGATTTTTCAAGCTGAGTAACACCTGAAACGGTATCAGTAAACTGGTCAGGATTCATTTCAACTAAAACGTCAAAGGTATCGTTGTTATTCTGACGGTCAACAACAATCTGATAGTTAGGCTGATAGCCTTCGTTCAAAAGCACCGTTTCTATCTGGCTTGGGAACACGTTTACACCGCGAATGATAAGCATATCGTCAGTTCTGCCCATTGGCTTTGCCATTTTAATCAAGGTTCTGCCGCAAGAACATTTCTTTCTTGAAAGCACGCAGATATCACGAGTTCTGTATCTTAAAAGAGGGAATGCTTCTTTATCAAGAGCAGTAAATACAAGCTCTCCCTTTTCGCCTTCGGGAAGAACTTCGCCTGTGTCAGGGTCAATAATTTCTGCAATGAAATGATCTTCATTTATGTGCATACCCGTCTGCTCTGAACATTCAAAAGCAACACCGGGTCCGCTTGTTTCGGTAAGACCGTAGATATCGTAAGCCTTGATGCCCAACGTTTCTTCAATATTCTTGCGCATTTCGTTAGTCCAGGGTTCTGCACCGAAAATACCTGCTTTTAACGGAATATCTTCAGGCTTATAGCCTTGTTCCTTCAATGCTTCGCCCATATATGCGGCATAGGAAGGTGTGCAACACATAATGGTTGCGTTAAGGTCCATCATAAACTGAATCTGTCTTTCAGTATTGCCTGATGACATTGGCAGGGTAAGGCAACCAACCTTATGACTGCCACCGTGCAAGCCCGAACCGCCTGTAAACAAGCCGTAACCGTAGGCAACCTGACAAACGTCATCTTTTGTGCCGCCTGCGGCTACGATTGCACGTGCGCAACAATCTTCCCACAAATCAACGTCGTGTTGTGTATAGAAAGCAACAACACGTCTGCCCGTTGTGCCCGACGTTGAATGAATACGCACACATTCGCTTAACGGCTTTGCCAGAAGTCCGTAAGGATAAGCCTCTCTCAAATCGCTTTTCTGTAAAAAAGGTAATTTATGAAGGTCCTCAATTCCTTTAATGTCTTCAGGTTTTACGCCTTTTTCGTCCATAAGATCGCGGTAATATTTTACGTTTTCATAAACGTGTTTTACCTGCTTAACTAATTTTTCTGATTGAAGTTTTTTCATTTCTTCAATGGACATTGTTTCAATGTCTTTCTGGTAATAATTCTGTGTCATTCCGACCACCCTTTCTTTTTTTGTTTACCGTTTTAAAGGCTTTTCGGATTGTGATAAGGGAAAAAAATCGCCCTCCGCATTCCGATAAAGAATACAGAGGACGAGAAAATAACAATCCCGTGGTACCACCTCAGTTCGTCGTTACCTCACAATAACGACCTTTTCAAGTACAAGCATACCTTAGTTCTATTACGGGAACTCCCGTTGCATCCTACTAAAGATTTCTCTTATTCAGTGCACTGCTAACAGAATGAATTCGTGAAGGACGTCCGCATTGCCTCGCACCTGACGGCAACTCTCTCCAGCTTATTTCCAACCTACTACTTTCTGCTCTCCGCATTTCCAACCTATTCAGTTGTTGAACGTATTATATCACCGCGTTTTTTTATTGTCAACTGCTTTTTTCTAAAAAATTTCGATGTGTTTAAAACAACAACTCATTTTACAGCCAATATTTTATCGAACCGCGTATATAGGGTCAATATCCTGAAGTTCTCTGAAGCTGTCAATTTCAACAACGTCTTCAAATTTGCATGAACGTATCGAAACGTTATATTCCTTCTGGAACGCAACCAAAGGCACGTATCCCCAAAGATTTTCTTTTCCTCCGGGCATCTCACAAACTAATTTCACGTGGTTAAAAAGCTTTTCTCCATCTTCTTTAGTCCAATAGGATATGCCTATCGCCTGATAAAGATTATCACCTTCACCGCCATGTGCCCTGTGATTTATGTATCCGCCCTTAGTGGATAAGCACCAGTCGTCCGTGCGCTTAACGGGAATACCTAAAAAGTTTGAATTATACTGATATTTTGTAATAAGATCAGGATTCTTAAGATAAAGGTCTGCCTCAAGAACGTAAGCAGAGCTTAATTTATCGCGAGCATAAAGAATCGAAATAATATTGTTTGCTGAATTATAATCAGGATTTTCGATAAACTTAATTTGAGGATATTTACTCAAAAGAAGGTCGAATTGTTCGCCCAGATAACCACGTATAATATATATTTCTTCAATTTCTGCACGAACGCAGGCATCAAGAAGAGTATCAATAATTCTTACACCGTGCACACGAACAAGCGGTTTAGGCGTGTTAAGAGTAATTGGCACCATTCTGCTGCCAAAGCCTGCCGCCATAAAAATTGCTCTT
>JAZROC010000190.1:0-3229 GCA_045648525.1 Clostridia bacterium | reverse complement strand
AAATTTTAAAGATTTTACAATTTCCGCAATATGCGACAACAACATCGAAAAAGCCGAAAATTCGGCAAAGCGGAACGAAATTCCTGCATTTTATTCCGATGCAGAAGAAATGCTTACAAAAGAAAAACCTGACGTAGTTTCAATTTGCACACCAAATTCATTGCACAAACACTTCTCAATGCTCGCATTAAAACATAATGCAAACGTATTATGTGAAAAGCCTCTTGCTTTTACTGAAAGCGATGCAATAGAATTATTCAGTTTTGCTAAAAAACAAAATAAAATACTTATGGCTTGCCAGAGTATGCGTTTTACACCTGACAGACTTCTTGCCAAACGTCTTATAGACGAAAATGTAATCGGTGATATATATTACGGTGAATTTTCACGGACACGCAGGCGCGGTTTGCCCCGTTGGGGAACTTTTCATATGAAAGAATTTTCTTGCGGCGGTGCATTTGTTGATTTGGGCGTACATATGCTTGATGCTTTAGTATGGTTACTTGGCAACCCCACGTTAAAATCAGTTTGCGCAACAACAAAAGTTTGTCACGCTGAAGAAGCAGGTTCATTAACAGCAACGGGTGAAAGAACGGGTATTGTACATAACGTACGTCCTTTTGACATTAACGAAATGAACGTTGAAGATTTTTCATCGGGCAGTATTTTATTTGAAAATGATTTACGCATAAACTTTACAGTTGCCTGGAACGCAAATATGCCCGAAAGTTCAAGTATAAAACTTATAGGCACAAAAAACGGAATTTTTATACCTGAATGCAAATTGTTTTCAGGCGAAAATATCATTGATACAATTAATCCTGAAAAAGAAAAATTTGAGGGTAACGCGTTCCCCGGTCATTTTCACGTTGTTGAGGACTTTTTAAAAGTTCTGAAAAATGAAAAAGAGCCTATAATAAAACCTGCAGAAACAATAAACGTTGCAAAAATAATTGAAAGCATTTATATCTCATCACAGATAGGTGAAGCAATCAAATTATAAAAAAAATACAGGATATATAACACTATATCCTGTTAATATTATTTACCGAAATTTCTTATACGCAGGCGTTCAATTGGTGAGCCTGCATATTTAAAGTGTAATCTTGCACACGGTGGACCTGAATATTTCCAGTATAGAGATGCTGACCCCAGTTGGTTTTTCGAGGACGGTGCAGGCGCAAAAGAAATGACGAAGTTCGATTTTAACGAACTTTTAGATAAAAAGCCTGACCTTGCAATAGTTACAGCAACAAACGCAGGCAAAACGGAAGTTTGCTTAAAAATCCTCTCGCGTGGTATTCCCGTTATAGTTGAAAAGCCTATGGCGGTTAGTTATGAAGATGCAAAAAACTTGTTGACTGTGCAGAAAAACATAATACGAAAATTATCACTAACTGGCCGGTTTCGTGGTTTCCTGCTTACAGGCTCGCCGCAAAGCTTGCAAAAAGCGGTGAGGTTGGAAAAATCAGACGAGTTGTTTACAGAAGTCCTGCAACTTGGGGTCCTTTTTCCTATTCACCTGACGGCGAAAACCCGCCTGAAGACTTTTTAAAGAGAAGTTGGTGGTATAATAAAAAGTTCGGTGGCGGTTCAATACTTGATTACGCCTGCTAAAAAAAAATCAGGATATGTGCAGAATGCGTAACGGTATGGATATTGAGCATATTCCGCTGTTATGTTTAGGGCACGATTTCCGTCCGAGAATTAAAAATCCCGTTTCGTGGATGGGCGGTAGTAATTATTCTTTCGTTGCAACTGACGACGAAATTTATGAGCACGCAAAAGAAATGCTTAAAATTCAGAAAGAATGTAAAAGTAACGTTAACTCGCTACTTATATATGCCTGGAATGAGCACGACGAGGGCGGTTGGATTTGCCCTACTCTTTCAGGCGACGGTTATTATCAGGCTATAAAAAAAGCCATCAATGAAAAGGAGATATAGTATGAAAAAATTACGTGTAGCTATAATCGGTACGGGAATGATTGCCAACAGTGCTCATTTCCCTGCATTAAACATTTTAAGAAACGAAGGATTGGTTGAGGTTGTTGGTGTTGCAGATATTCGTCCTGAAGTGGCCGAAGAAACTGCAAAAAGACACAACGTCGAAAAATGGTATGCTGACCCACAAAAAATGCTTGATGAATTAAAGCCTGATTTTGTTTCCGTTTGCACACCCAATATGTATCACAAAGAATGGACAATCAAGGCTCTTGAAGCAGGCGCGCACGTTGCTTGTGAAAAGCCCATTGCATTAACACTTAAGGATGCCGAGGAAATGTGGGCAACTGCCGAAAAATGCGGCAAAAAACTTTTCCCCTGTCAATGTATGCGTTGGAGAAATTATATGCAAAAATCAAAGGAGCTTGTTGAAAGCGGTGAGCTTGGCGACGTTTATTTCTCGGATATTTCTTTTATCCGCCGTATAGGTGTGCCCACTTGGGGTATGTTCCATATGAAAGAGCATAACTGGGGCGGACCTTTCTGCGATTTAGGTGTACATTTAATTGACTCACTTTTGTGGATTGCAGGTGACAAAAAGGTTGAAGCCGTTTCAGGTAGTGCATACACGAAAATTGCAAACAAAGGCGAGGACGTACTTTTAAGCATTGCAGAAAGCGGTGCATATGCAGGCACATTCACCCCACGTCCCTATGATTATCGTGAATTTAACGTTGAAGAATTTGCAACGGGATTTATGCGACTTGAAGGCGGAATGAGCGTTAACTTTAAATTCTCATGGGCAATAAATCTTCCCACCACAAATCTTGATATGGTAATTTGCGGTGATAAGGCAGGTTTATCGGTAAACGGTGAAAAACTTTACAAAAACGTTGGTCGCTTCCAGGCAGAAACAGAAATGAAGTGGTTTGATAAGGGTGAATTTAAGGGTGTTCCTTTTGAACAGCACCGCTATATGTATCGTCATATTATGGACGTACTTGACGGTAAATGCGATTATCTTATAACAAAAGCTCAAAACCTTGAAGTTACAAAAGCCATTGAATGTTTCTATCGTTCAGCCGAAGAAAACAGAGAGATTGCTGTTAAGGAGTTAGTATGATAAACGCAGTTATAATTGGTTTTGCACATATGCACGTAAACGAAATAGCCCAGTATATTTCGGAAACAGACGGTTTTAACCTTATCGGTTTTGCAGACGTGCCGTTAGAAAAAAAAGAAAATACCGAGGCAAGATACACTCGTGCCTGGAATATAAAAAACAA
>JAZROC010000189.1:0-15318 GCA_045648525.1 Clostridia bacterium | reverse complement strand
TTTTCCTTTTCGGTTAAAAGGTCCATACCAAGCCTTAAGGTTGCAACTGTTGAAAATATGTGCGTGCGCATAAAATTTGCAAGAGTCAATTTTGAATCAGGAGTTCTTAAAAATACGGGTACACCCTCGTTTACGTCAGTTATGCCTTCCCCCGAAAAATAGTTGTAACTTAAAAGACCACCGCAGTCCTTTTCACCCTCAAGTGCTTTTTTGAAAAGAAGCGTATAAACTTCACCCATATCTGCATTTACGCCCAAGCCGTCAACAAACTCTTTAAAAAGACCTGCCCAACCGTTAATATCTGTGGTGCAGTTGTTTGCGTGTACCATTGCAACGGGGTCACCTGCAGGAGTTGTTATCATATCAATTTCACGGTACGCTTTTGGCATTTTATCAACAACAACCATTGCGAAAATGCTTGTTCCTGCCGAAATATTTCCCGTGTTCAACTTTATTGTGTTTGTTGCCATCATTCCCGTACCGCCATCACCTTCGGGCGCGGCAAAAGGAATATTTGCTTCAAGAGTGCCCGAAATGTCTAAAAGACGCGCACCCTCTTCAGTTAAAAAGCCTGCATTTTCGCCTGCCTTAAGCACTTCAGGAAGTTTTTGGGTAATATCGATATCAGTTAATTCTTTAAAAATTTCAACGTACTTTTTATTGTAATCAAAAATCTTACTGTCAATGGGAAACATTCCCGATGCTTCGCAAATACCAAGCACTTTGTTACCCGTCAACAAATAATGCACGTAGCCCGAAAGGGTAGTAAAAAAGTCAATATCCTTGACATATGGCTTTTTATCAAGAAAATCCTGATAAAAATGTGCAATACTCCACCTTTGCGGAACGTTAAATTGAAATTTTTCAGAAAGTTCTTCAGCCGCCTGCTGTGTTTGTGTGTTGCGCCACGTTCTGAACGGTGTAAGCAACTGCATTTTATCATCAAAGGCTAAAAGTCCGTGCATCATACCTGAAATGCCTATTGCTCCAACCGTTTTCAAGGGAATATTATACTTTTTTTCAAAATCATTTTTCAATGCTTTGAAACAACTTTGCATACCTGAAATTACGTCTTTTAAATCATACGTCCAAACGTTATTTACAAGTTTATTTTCCCATAAAAAACTGCCCGAGGCTTTAACTTCACGGTTTTCATCAAGCAAAACCGCCTTGATTCTTGTTGAGCCAAACTCAATACCGATAACTGCTTTTTCTAAAAACATAAAAACTCCTTAATTATTCCGCAGGAAACTCCGAATATGCAAACCCTTCAACAAGCGCACCGTCATTATTGTAAAGTTTGCCGTTTTCTGAATAAAAATGCTCGTTTTCTTCATCACAGATTACGTACACCGTCGGGTGATATGCGATTTTTTCGCCTTGCTCGTTAAAATCCATAGAATACAAATCAATAACACCGCAAATTTCCTTTACGTTTTTACCTATATATAAATTGAAATTAATCTCTATAATTTCGGCTTCTTCTATCGTTTCGCCTGCCAATGCTTCAATTACCGAAGCATCTCTTGCTACTGTAATACAAAAAGGGTCCATAACTCCTCTGCCATAAAATCCGCCTAACTTTGTAACAGGATAGCCTGAATATTCATCAGGAATTACTATGTCGCGCGTGCCTTCTTTAACATACGTATATTCTGAAGCATAAGAGTTTTTTGCTAATTTGTTTATTACAAAGTCCACACCGTCTACCGTTGCTTTTCCATCATAAAACACACTGGCTTCTGATATTCGTGCGCAACCTGAAAAGCACACTAATATAGCAACAAGCAATATTATAAGATGTTTTTTCACAAAACCACTCCTTTATATTATTCATTATACATCAACGCGTATAAAATTTCAATACTGTTTTATGCCTGAATTTTGTTTGTTCGCGACAAGAATCCTGAAGCATCATTTCTTTAAAAGGAATAAAAAACACGACTTGCCTGAACAAGTCGTTCTGGTAGCGGCGAGTGGACTCGAACCACCGATCTGTCGGGTATGAACCGAATGCTCTAGCCAACTGAGCCACGCCGCCATATTTAACGAGGTAATTATACCAATAGTCTTTGATTTTGTCAATCAAAAAATACATATTTTTAAAAAAAATTATTTTTAGCAAGAAATTTAAAATTTTTGGCAAGAAATCAAAAAGATTTGTTATTGATTTTGCTATATATAATATGGTATAATTTTCTTATAAAATGATGTGAGGTTTTATATTTATGAACGAAGTTAAACTTACAAGAATAAACGGTGCTTTAAAGGTTGATATTGATGGCGAAATTATTGAGCCCTTATCCTTTAAATCTTTCAGACCAACAAAGAGAAATATTTCTGATTTTTACAAAGCAGGCGTTAAACTTTTCAGCATTTTAACAAGCGGAATCACCTGCGCCTTGGGCGTGCCCTATTCACTTTTCGGTGAAAGCTGGATTGGCGACCACAGATACGATTTTGCGCCCATTGACAAGCAGATTGATTTGTTTATTGAAAACGCGCCCGATTGTTATTTCGCATTGATGATTCAACTTGACACTCGCCCTTGGTGGTTAGAGATGCATCCCGAAGCGCCCAACACCTTTACTTCTCTTTCGCAGACCATTGGTTACGACAAATGGCGCGAAGATGCCAGAGATTATCTTTTGGCGGTAATTAAACACGTTGAAGAAAAGTACGGTGACCGTTTCTACGGCTACTTTATGCTTTGCGGTTTTACAACCGAATGGTTCAGCCATTTTGACGAGGAAGCACCTCACCCCTTAAAAGAGGCTGTTTATAGAAAATATTCCAATGACGACACTATAACCCTGCCTACTTTAGAAGAGCTTAACGTTGATAAAAGCCAAAGCTTCCTGCCTGCAGAAACCAAAGAAAAGCTTATGCATTTCAGAAAATTCCACGCAGAGCTTATTGCCGACAGTCTTTTATACTTTGCTTCTGCCGCACAGAGCGTTTTACAGCACAAAAAGCTTTTAGGCGTTTATTTCGGTTATCTTTTTGAGCTTACAGGTCCACGTCTTTGGAACGACGGTCATCTTGCATACGAAAAGGTATTTACTTCGCCTGATATTGATATGATTTCTTCACCCTCTGCTTATGGCTACAGAGCAGAAGATTCAACAAGCGCTTATATGGTAACCTACGATACTTTAGATAAGCACAACAAACTCTATTACCTTGAGTTTGACCACATAACAAACCTCGCTCCCCCTGAAATTGAAGGTATGCTTATTCCCGGCGGACACTCAAAATGCAAGAGTCTTAATCAGGCATTAAACCTTATGCAACGCGACTTTATGCTTTGCGCGGCAAAAGGTGCGGCATTGTGGTGGTTTGATATGTTTGAAGGCTGGTTCTATTCTGACGAAATGATGGGTGCAATTTCCCATATGATAGAGATTCAGAAAGATATAACGAAAATGAAGCACGAAAGCGTTGCTGAAATTCTTGTTATTGCAGAAGGCGAATCCCTTTACGGTGTAAACAAAAATGCGGATATCAACACCATTATGCTTGATAATCAGCGTGACGGTCTTAACAGAATGGGCGCGCCCTATGACCTTTACTCAATGTGCGACGTTGACGAAATTGACCTTGACAAATATAAGTTAGTAATTTTGCTTGATGCGTATAAAATTGAAAACACCGAATTTATTCAGAAATTAAAAGCAAATAACAGAACTGTTTTATGGCTTTACGCACCTGATTACATTAAAAACGGTGTTGCAGGCATACAAAATACAACGGAAATAAACGTTAAGGAGCTTATCGGTGATGAAAATTCAGTAATCACCCACTTTGGCAACCTTACCTTTGATCTTTTGCCAAAGCCACTATTCTTTATTGAAGATGGCGACGTTATGCCCCTTGGCATTTATCCCAACACAAAAATGACCGCAATAGGTATGAAGCGTTTTTCAACCTGGTCAAGCGTATATTCGGCAGTCGGCAATTTATCAGGCAGTCTTTTACGCAATATCGCCCGTCTTGCAGGCGTACATATTTACAGTGATAACGATTCCACTCCCGTATATATCAGCAATATTTTAAAAGGCGTATATTCTTTAGAAGATGCCACGTTATATGTTGACGACGGTGAATACGTTGACCTTTTTACAGGCAATTCCTATACCTCAGAAAATGGCAAACTTTACATACCTAAAACAGAAATGGCATCAAAACTTTTAGTAAAGAAGGGTGATTTATGAAAATAACGTGGTTAGGTCAGGCAGGTCTTTTATTTGAAACTGACAATAAAAAGATAGTCATTGACCCATATTTATCAAACAGTTGCTCAGAAAAATTAAATCCCGCATCATATCGCAGAGTTGAAGTTGACAAGGAGCTTTTAAGCATCGAGCCTGATATTGTCATATGCACACATAACCATATGGACCATTATGATGAGGATACTCTTGATTTTTACTTAAAAACTGAAAAATCGGTTTTGTGCATTGTTCCTCCTTCCTGCTTCACGCCCATAAGAAAGTACGGCAGGCACCACAATTACGTGTATTTTCCCCAAAATACTCAATGGACCGAGGGCAATATAAAATTCACTGCAGTTAAGGCACTACACTCTGACCCCGATGCCATCGGCATCATTTTAGAAGCAGAAGGCACAACCTATTATATTACAGGCGATACCCTTTATAATACGGAGATTTTTGAAAATCTTCCCGAAAATATTGACGTACTCTTTATGCCTGTAAACGGTGTGGGCAACAATATGAATTTCGCAGATGCCGCTCGTTTTGCAGATAAAGTTAATGCAAAAAAAGTTGTACCTATGCATCTTGGTTTAATGGACGACCGCAGTGTTACCGATTTTAAATACGACACTGCCGTATATCCTGAATTTTATAAGGAGATAAAATTATGAAAGTAACAGACGTAAAAGTTTTTAACGTAGATTGTTTCAGAACAAACTGGGTTTTTGTAAAAGTTTATACCGACGAAGGTATTTCAGGTGTTGGTGAAGCAACTCTTGAGTATAAGGAAAAGGCTCTTGAAGGTGCAGTTGAGCATATTAAGGAATATCTTGTCGGCAAAAATCCGTTAGATATTGAAAAGCATTGGCACGATATTTACCGCGACGCATACTGGCGCGGTGGTGCAGTTTTAATGTCTGCCCTTTCCGCTATTGAAATGGCACTTTGGGATATTCTGGGCAAATCCCTTAACGTACCTGTTTATCAGCTTTTAGGCGGAAAAGTAAACGATAAAGTTCGCATTTACGTTAACGGTTGGTTCGCAGGCGCAAAGGAGCCTGAAGAATTTGGCGAAAAGGCAAGAATCGCTGTACAGCGCGGCATAACTGCTATGAAGTGGGATCCATTCGGCAAAAATTATATGAATATTTCTTCAAAAGAGCTTGATAAAGCCTTAAGATGCGTTGAAGCCGTGCGCAAAGCCGCAGGCAACGACGTTGACCTTTTAATTGAAGGTCACGGCAGATTCAATATTCCCACCGCTATAAACATTGCAAAAGAGCTTGAACAGTTTAAGCCTATGTTCTTTGAAGAGCCCGTACCGCCGGACAGCCTTGATGCTTTAAAAGCTGTACGCGACAAATCGCCCGTTGCAATTTCGGCAGGTGAAAGACTTTACACCCGTTGGGATTACCGTAAATTCTTTGATATGATGCCTGCTGATTACATTCAGCCTGATATTTCCCATGCAGGCGGTATTATGGAATTAAAGAAAATTGCCGCTGAAGCCGAGTGCAGATATATTCCCTTTGCACCCCATAACCCATCAGGTCCCGTTGCCAACGCGGCAACGCTTCAGCTTGCGGCAAACTGTCCTAACTTCTGCATTTTGGAAATTATGTATTCTGACGTTGAGTGGCGTAAGGACGTTACAAACGAAAGCCTTGAATACAAGGACGGCTATATTACAATTCCCGACAAACCCGGTTTAGGCATTGAAATTAACGAGGAAGAATGTTTGAAGCACCCCTACACCCCCCACACCTTAAGACATTACACAGGTGCGTTAACCGACATTCGCCCTGCAAAAAGTGAATTTTATTTTTAACGAGGTTTTTTATGAATAAGGCAGTTTTTATAACAGGCGCACAAACAGGCACAGGCTACGGTATTGCCGAGCTTTTTGCAAAAAACGGCTGGAACGTTTTTATAACGAGCCGCAGAGGTGAAGAAGCGGAAAAGTCTGCAAAAAAATTAGCAGAAGATTATAATGTTTTTGCCAAAGGTTACGAATGTAACATTGGTTGCGAACAACAAATCATTGATATTTTTAACGATATTGACTCATTGGGTTATTTTGTTGAAACAGTTGTTTTAAACGCGGCAAATATGGGCTTTGACCCCAAAGACCCTGCCGCAGGTCAGGATTTCTGGACAGTACCTTTATCTGATTTCCAGAAAGTTTTTGAAACTAACCTTGTTTGGAATTTCTCAATAGTTCGTCAGGCGGCAATAAGAATGAGAGAACACCACAAAGGCGCAGTTGTATTTGTAAGTTCAAACACCGCTTACCGCGCTATTCCCAATCGTGCCGCATATTCGGCATCAAAGGGCGGCATCAATGCTTTAACAAAGGCTTTAGCCGTTGATTTAGGTCCTTTCGGCAATCGCGTTAACGTTGTTCTTCCCGGCACAATCAAAACTGCGCGCTGGGTTGAAATGGGCACAAAGCAGATAGTTAACGGCACTTTAACACCCATTGGCGATATTTCTGATTTTGAGGACGTTGCCAACGCAGTTTGGTATCTTGGCACAGATATGTCCAAAAACGTTACGGGTACCGAATTAACCGTTGATGGCGGTATGTCCATTCAGCTTTACCCAAGAATTTTAAATGATTTGAAGAAACGTTACAACGACGAAAATAATTAAAATTTTTCCTGAAAAAATTAAATTTCAGCACCAAAAATCCACCTGAAAAATCAGGTGGATTTTCATATATTACGAAAGCGTTACAAATCCTCTTGACAAAGGCTTTATTTTTTGTTATAATTGTAACAGAAAAGTAATAATATGGGTTAGAATCCCTTTTTATTAATACTTTGTAAAGGAGGAGATTATCATGATAAAGCATTATCTGGCAGGCGTGCTTATAACAGTTCTTATGGTAACTGCATTATTCATTCCTGTTAATGCTGAAGAGAACCTTGACACAGGCATTTCACCTGATGATGAGGTTACAGAAGTAATACCCTATCCTGAATTAAAACTTAATGATAATAACGTTGACGTACTTAACGTACAATCAAGGTTAAGAGACCTTGGCTACTACAATTATAAGGTTACGGGTTATTACGGTTCACTTACCGAATATGCAGTTAAACTTTTCCAGAAATATAACGGCATTGAGGAAACTGGTAAGGTTGACGAGGCAACCAACGCAATTCTTTATGACAATAAGGCAGTACGTATGCCAATGGAGGGTATTGATGCAAAGGCAGACCGTTTCGGTGTAACGCCTTCACCTACACCTACCCCCACACCAACACCAAAGCCAACGGCTAAACCAACTGCAAAGCCGTCGAAAACCGCAAAGCCAAGCAACAACAGTTCAAGTTCCAAACCCACAAAAGCACCCACCTTTAATACCGCAACGGGCAAAGGAAAAGTTGCTCCCGGTGAATATATGGACTGGTCACAGGTTAAAGGAATTTTCTCAAAAGGCACAAAAGCAACCGTTTATGATTTTAATACGGGCATTTCCTGGACAGTTAAACGCACGGGCGGAAGCAAGCACGCAGACGTTGAACCCGTAAGTGCAACTGATACCGCACTTTACAAGCAGGCTTTAGGCAAGTATTACAAAAACTGGCGCCGTCAGCCCTGCGTTGTAGTTGTTGGCGGTCATCGCATTGCAGGTTCATACCATGGCTATCCCCACGGCTATGATGCAATAGCAGGCAATAATATGACCGGTCACTATTGTATCCACTTTAAAAACAGCCGTACACATTGCTCAAACAAAATTGACCCTGACCATCAGGCTTGTGTTAGAAAATCCGCAGGATTGTAAAATACAAAATTTAAGCCACCGAAATCGGTGGCTTTTTTCTTTATATGTTTTTATACTGCGCTATCGCAAAGATTTTCAGCGTTTAATATAAAAAAACAACGATGTACGCGCAACAAAACGGTAAATGACCGAGTTTTTGCGTGCACTTGACGCGCTATCGCGAAGATTTTCAGCGTTGCATATAAAAAAACAACGATGTACGCGCAACCTGCACAACGCTCAAAAATTTGTGAGAGAAGGAAAGTCGTGTGCAAAAGCGAGGGAGTTTACAAAACGGTAAATGACCGAGTTTTTGCGCGCGCTTGACGCGCTATCACAAAGATTTTCAGCGTTGTGAAAATGAACAACCGCAATAATCTTGCCTATACAAATCAAACTCTCTCGACAATTCAATGGACCGTTTGTATCCGTTTTTCTTTTTAAAATCGGAGGGCAGGAATTTTACGCCGTATTTTTCAGCAAAGGAAAAACCTATATCATTAATTAAAGGCGCATTTTTGTGGGGCGAAACGGTGAGGGTTGTAGTAAAATAATCAAAACCCTGTTCCCTTGCAATTTTCGCAGTTTTTTCAAGGCGCAAAAGGAAACATTTTTCACAACGTGCGCCACCCTCTTTTTCAGTTTCAAATCCCATTGCAATTTCCAAAAATTCATTGTCATTATAGGGAATTTCCAAGATTTCTACGGGATTTTCCGTTTTCATATTTTTAATTAATTTAATCTGATTTTCAAGACGGAGATTATGTTCTTCTTCAGGCTGAACGTTGGGGTTATACCAAAGCACCGTAACGAAAAAATGCTTCGAAAGTGCTTCAATACAATAGCTGCTGCAAGGACCGCAGCAGCTATGTAGAAGTATTTTTGGTTTTTCAGTCAAAGATTCAATTATCTTGTCTTGTTCTTGTTGATAATTCAATTTTCTTCCTTCTTTTTCTTGGTAATAATTAACGCAACGATAATGCCAACAACTGCACCGAGAATAAGCGCACCGCCTGCAATACCTGCGGTCAAACCAATGTTCATACCATCGTTTTCTGCGCCTGAACCATCAGTTCCATCGTCGGCAGGTGCAAGACCTGAAGCGAAAACTGAAATTTCCGCAATGGCGGTATGTGAATAATAGCTCTTTGTGTTAGCTTCGTTATACGTAACCATATATTCTTTCTGTGCCTTTTCAACGTCACGAATATCTTCAGCGTTAAGAATCAGCGTTTTTACGTAACGGTAATTGCCCTGAAGTGCTTCTTCAATATAAGTGCCGTCTTTTGACATATTCTGATTACGGAAAGTAGAATCTGAAATAATGGTCCACGAAACACCGTCATTGGAGCCTTCAATTCTCATTTTAGGAAGCACCGTACCCGTTGCAGGAACGATGTTTATTTGTGTAAGAGAATATTTTGCGCCAAGGTCATAAATAATTGTCTGTGTAACGCGGTCGGCAAGAGGTTCCCAAGCGGCATCGCCTTTCATATCGTAAAGAAGAGCGGTATCATCAACGTTTTTTCCACCCTTAACGAAAACACCGCCTACTGCAGTTACTGCATAAGGAGTTACGATATTGCCGATATTTTCAGCTTTTACGGGTTCAGCATATACTTCCTCCATAGGAAGATTACCTAAATCCTCCGTTGTGAGAAGGAATACCCAGTCGTTTTTAGATGGTTTTTCGGGAACTTCATAAGTTTCGCCCGTTACCGTGCCTACCGAAATATATTTACCGGTAAGGGTGTTAAACCAGTATGCGTTATATGTTTTCGTTGCATCAAGATTCTTAATAATTCCCGTTTGCAAGGATTTGTTACGGAAATATGCAACGCACGTAGTCTTATCTTCAGTTGAAAGAATATATTTGTCTTCGCCGGCTACAAAGTCAGCATAGAATTTATTGTAGAAGCGGGGCAAAAGATCCTGCCAAAGAAGTCTTTCAAAGAATTCCTTCATATACTTAACTTCAAAAGAGCCGGGTTTATCAAGACCCATATACCAAGGCTCGTAGCTGTATGAGGAAGGACCGTACCAGCCGGTATTGTTTTCGTTACTGTAGCAGTTTGCCCAGATACCTGAAACACCGTAGGTAAAACCGCAAGCGCCGTTCATAACGGCATTCCATGCGCTGTAGCGGTTTGCATCATAGCCGTTAAAGCCACCGCAGTTAATATCTTCATAGTTCGCTTCAGCTTCTACGTAAGGCTTAATCTTGCCTGACATAGAAAGAAAATAGCTCTGATAAAATTTCTTTGCTTGAATTGTTTTGCCGTGACCTGCCTGTACCGCCCACCACTGATGCCACGAAGCATTATCAAGTTTCTGTGCTCTTTCATCAGTACTCCTTATAACATACATATGCGTGCCGTTGGGGTGATTGTAGCCATCAAGCTCATCTGTAAGTGCAGATGCCGCCATATACATATCAAGTGCAGACCTGCCGGGGTTTGAAAGGGATTCTTTGTTATCAGTAATCTCCTGACCTGAAATCCAAGCAATTGAATAACAACTGTAACGGGCAACAAGATAGCGCACAAAACGAAGGAAATCATCTTCCTTAATATTGTTTGCAGTACTTGTGTGCACACCGAAGCCTAAAGCGACAACCATACCGTTTTCATAGAGATATTCAAACATATAGTCGATTTTTTCATTAAACACCTCGGCAGAAGGTGTCGTAAACTTCTTCGTCCAGATGCTTGGAAGCTTACCTCTCTGTCCGCCACCGTCTGATTCTGCCGAATCAAAATAGGTCTGATAAACGTTAAAGCCTTTTGCTGCGCGGTTATCAACTTCGTGTTTAAACTGATTAGAGCATCTGCAACCGGGATAATTGCAGGCATCGGTCTGAATATAGTTAGGTGCCTGCCAGTTTGTATCACCGAGCCAGAAGAACGGAGTGCCGTCATCATACACGAAATATCTACTGTTTTCCTTAATCTTCACAAAACCGTGCTTTTCAAACTCCGTTGAGCCGTCGTTTTCAGTACAAAGAACCGTACCTGTAACGTTATGAAGCTTTTCATTTGCAGTATCAGAAGACGTGATAGTATAGGACCACTTACCCGTCTTATTAGGTGTAAAACGAACAGCCCATTTGGTGCTTTCTTTCCAAAAACCCGGTGTTTTAATCTGAGTACCGTCTTCGTGAGTGAAAACCGCATCAATTTCAACGTCAGTATAAGGATTGTCGTATTTCTTTGCGCTTATCAAAGAAATTTCAACCATATTATACTTTTCAACTGTATAATCGGCTTCTTCTGCAAAAACGCTTATACCTGTAAAAACAGAAGTCATAAGCACAATAGCAATAAGAAAAACTGATAATAATTTTTTCATACTTTACCTCCATTATGTTGTATTAATATTATACAATATGGAAGCATTACAAGTCAATATTCTTCGCTTCGGAAAATTTCCGAAATTAAATTCTGCCTATATCGTTCTTGAGTTTTCCAAACAAAAGCATATTTTCAAAATTATTCTGCCTTAATCCCTCGTAAAGCACGATTGCAACGCTGTTACATAAGTTAAGGGATCTTGCACCGTCAACCATAGGTATGCGTATGCAGGAATCCAGATTAGCTTTCAGTAAATCTTCGGGCAAGCCCTTTGTTTCTTTGCCGAAAACAATAAAGCTGTTATCGGGAATTGTGGCTTCTGAATATATCTTTCCGCCCTTTGTTGTTGCATAAAAGAACGGAGCATCCTTAAACTTTTGGCGGACCTCATCAAAACTATCATAATAACTGATGTCAAGCAAATCCCAATAATCAAGACCTGCGCGCTTTAAGTTTTTATCATCAAGAGAAAACCCGAGAGGTCTTACAAGATGCAATGCCGCACCGCTTGCCGCGCAGGTACGGGCAATATTGCCTGTGTTGTAAGGAATTTCAGGCTCAACAAGTACAATATTAAGCATTTATTTCCTCCAGAAATCTCTTTATTCTATCCATTGCTTCACTTATGTTTTTAAGGCTTGAAGCATATGAGCAACGTACAAAACCCTCACCGCTTGTGCCGAATGCAGTACCAGGCACAACGGCAACGTGCTGACTTTCAAGAAGTTTTGTTGCAAACTCTTCACTTGTAAAGCCTGTTGACTTAATTGAAGGGAATATATAAAATGCGCCTTTGGGTTCAAAGCATTTAAGACCCATATCGTTTAAGGATTTATAAATCAAGCGTCTGCGCATATCGTAGTCATCGTGCATATGTTTAACGTCCTTAAAATTATCTTCAAAAGCTCTCTCCAATGCTTCGTTTGCCGCCGCCTGCGACATAGTTGATGAGCACATAATTACATACTGATGTATTTTCAACATAACCGCAAGTACTTCCTGCGGGGCGCACACAAAGCCCACGCGCCAACCCGTCATAGCAAACGTCTTTGAAAAACCGTTAATTACGATTGTACGCTCACGCATACCCTCAATGCTTGCTATTGAAACGTGCTCGATACCGTAGGAAAGCTCGGCATAAATTTCATCAGAAATCACTATAAGGTCGTGTTTCTTTATAACCTTTGCAATTTCTTCAAGGTGATGCTTTTCCATTACCGCGCCTGTGGGGTTATTGGGATAAGGCAAAATTATAGCCTTTGTTTTTGAAGTAATTGCATTTTCAATTTCTTCAGCAGTTATTCTGAAGTCGTTTTCAGCCTTTGTGGGAACGGGCACAGCTACACCGTTAACCATTGTTACGTTTGGTACGTAGGAAACGTAACTGGGGTCAGGTATAATAACCTCATCGCCGGGCTCAATCAATGCGCGCATTGAAAGATCGATAGCCTCTGATGCACCGATAGTTACAATGATTTCCTTCATTGCATCGTAAGAAAGACCGAAGCGCATATCCATATATTTTGCAATATTTTTGCGTAATTTGGGACTTCCTGCATTGGAAGTGTATGCAGTTTCACCGTTTCTTATTGATTCGATAGCCGCTTCGCGTATGTGCCACGGTGAAATGAAATCAGGCTCGCCAACACCTAAAGAAATAGCATCGGGCATAGTCTGCACAATATCGAAAAACTTACGTATGCCTGACGGTGGTATTGCCCCGACAGTTTTTGAAATTTTATCCTGCCAATTCACGGAGACACCGCCTGACGTATATCATCATTTTTCTCTGCAAAAACAGTTCCGTCCTGCTTATAGCATTTAAGAATAAAGTGAGTTGCGCAACTTAAAACGTTATCAAGCACCGAAAGCTTTGATGAAACGAAGTTTGCAACCTGACGAATGTTATCTCCCTCAACGATAACCATAAGGTCGTATGCGCCACTCATAAGATAGCAGGATTTAACCTCAGGAAAAGAATAAATAGTTCTTGCAATAGCATCAAAGCCTCTGTCACGTTGAGGTGTAATTTTAACCTCAATCAATGCAGAAACCTTGTCGCTGTTTGTTTTTTCGGTGTTGATTATTGCGCCGTAGCCCATAATTACACCTTCATTTTCAAGCTCTTTTATAGCTGTTTCAATTTCATTTTCTTCCTTGCCAAGCATAATTGCAAGCTTGTCCTTTGTTAAAAAGGCATCATCGTGCAAAAGCTCAAGCAACTTAATTTTCAATTCGCTCATTTTTCAATTATCCTTTCTGAAGTGCTTTTATTGCATCAAGTTCCCCGCCAAACAGACAGTTTCTGAAATCAGCCGTCATAATAATCGCGGGAGTTTTATTTTCCTCTATTTTAATATATACGTGACACCTTAACGAAAT
The DNA here is from genome assembly GCA_045648525.1 of Clostridia bacterium. Taxonomy (GTDB): domain Bacteria; phylum Bacillota; class Clostridia; order Christensenellales; family QALW01; genus UMGS1322. Next base: position 1,597 of record JAZROC010000189.1, on the reverse strand, counting down.
TTTATCTTCCACCTTTGCCACGTGCTTATAAAAAAATTCATTCCACTTGTTTTCAAGTGCTTCATCGGTAAATTCTTTATTTTGTTTTTTAGCATCTTCAACGTATTGGGAATATTCTTTTACCGTATCAATATACGCTGTTTGCAGACTTATCTGAGTAACCACAACATCGGCACACAACAAGCCGTCAACCTCGGTTATATTCCAGATTTCATAAGAAACGTTTTTAAAAATAATGTCGTTTACACTGCTTTTTTCAATTTCAGCCGAAATATTTTCTTCGCCCGATATAACGTAAGAATTTGCTTTTTCAAAATCATTTATCTTCAGTGCGGCAAAATAACTTTCCAGAGTATTTCTTACCGTTTCCTTTTTTTCAGCCGAAACACAGCCCGTCAGAAGAAACAAACAAAGGAAAACACAAATCAGTTTTTTCATAATTTACCAAATTTGTTGCCGCCAAACTTACCTGCCTTCTGAGAGTTGCGAGCAAATCCTGCAATAATTTCAGAGTCAAAAGCAAAGTTATTTTTCTTTTTATCCTTATGAGCCGTAAAAGCAATATCAATGAGTTTTTCGATTAATTTATCGTAAGAAATGCCCAAAGGCTCCCAAAGATAGAAAGCAAAGGAACCGGGAATAGTGTTAATTTCGTTTATGTAAAGCTCATTCAAATCCTTGTCGCACATATAGTCAATACGGACAACACCCTTGCAGTCCATAAGTTTAAATGCATCTATTGTCATTTTCTGAACTTTTTTAGTCATTTCATCGGGAATAGGTGCGGGAATACGTCTTGATAATGCTTCCATACCTGCCTGATTTTTTCCGCCGTTTAAGTATTTATCGGAAAAGGTTAAAAACTCATCGCTGTTATAGGGCATTTCGCAAACCGAAGCAGAAACGTCGTCGCCAAAGCCAAGAGCAGAACAGTTGATTTCTTTAGGGGAATCAATGCCCTGTTCAACTAAAATTCTTCTGTCGTATTCAGAAGCTACTAAAATTGCATTTTTAAGTTCTTCCCTGTTATGTGCCTTTGAAATGCCTATTGACGAGCCTAAATTTGAGGGTTTAACAAACATAGGATACGTAACGGTTTTTTCGCATTTATCAAGAATTGCTTCTTCGTCTTTTTTAAATGCATCACGGTCAAAATATGTGTAAGGCAAAACGGGCAAGCCTGCGCCCATAAACACGGCCTTCATCAAAATTTTATCCATACCTGAAGCAGAGCCGAGAACACCTGAAGACGTGTACGGAATATCGGCAAGTTCCAAAAGTCCCTGCAAAGTACCGTCTTCACCGTTTAAGCCGTGCATAGCAATAATTGCCGCATCAATAGGCATATATACGTTGTTTTCCTTTCCGAAAAGCCCCTTCTTTTCAGGATTAAAGCGATAAAGCTGTTTAATGCGGGTGTTTGCAGGAAGATACACACGCGTAACGTCCTTATCGCCCTTATCGAAGTTTTTGAATGCTTCAATTTTAGCTAACTTTTCTCCTGAATACCAGTCACCCTCGCGGGTAATATATACGGGAACAGGATTAAATTTTGTTTTATCCATATTCTGAATAAGCTGTTGAGCCGTTACGATAG
>JAZROC010000188.1:0-3254 GCA_045648525.1 Clostridia bacterium | reverse complement strand
TGCCCATTACCGATGAATTTAATATGAAGCAGGATATTAGCGCGGCGCGTGTTGTGTACTCTTCAGGTGTGCCGGTTGTTATTCTGCCTTGCGCAGGTGTTGTAAGTCAGTTTTACATTTCAAAACCTGAACTTGAATATTTTTTAAAAGGCAAAAATGCGTTATGCGATTATCTTGCAGACAATACTATAAACGCAATGGGAAATAGGGCAGGGGCAAGGTCGCGTGTTATATGGGATGTCACTGCAGTTGCGTGGCTTCTTAACGAAAACAGAAGATTTATGAATGATAAAATTATGCCAATTCCTATGCCTGAATATGATTGCACTTATTCCTTTGATGAAAGCAGACACAAATGTTGCTACGTTTACTATATTCACAGGGATAATCTTATGACTGAATTAATAAACAAGTTAGCAGGAGAAATATAATGCGCATATGTTGTTTAGGCGATAGCCTTACCGAAGGTGATTACGGTGTTTTCGGCAAGCGTGGGATAGCTAACGTGCATGCTGAAAACTATCCGTTTTTTTAAAAAAATTTACTTGGCTGTGAGGTTTTTAATTATGGTAAATGCGGTTATACCTCAACAAGCTATTTAAAGCATTATCAGGATGGAAAAGCTGACGTTGCAGGTGCCGACATCGTTTTAGTTATGCTTGGTACAAATGGCGGACTTAACGCAAATGAAGAAACACAGGGCAACGCGGATTTTAAAGCACTGCTTTCGCTTGTGCATAGTGATGCGCCAAATGCAAAGATTGTTTTGATTACACCGCCCCACGTAACCGAAAATCCTGAATATTCAAACTGCGGCTATATAAATAATGCCTTAAATGCGCAGCAATTTGTAAAAAAATTATCAGTTGAGCTTGATTTGCCGCTTATAGATTTAGGCGAATTTGAAGAATTTAACCAAGAAAATGAAAAAATCTATCAATCTAACGACGGTTTGCATTTTAACGAAAAAGGCTACAAGGTTATGGCTGATTTTATTTTTAATGAACTTAAAAAACTGAATTTAATATAAAAGGAGAAAAAATATGAACCCTTGGCATTGTTTTGAAGAAGACAGAATCACGTCTGAAAATTTTATCGCAATAGTGGAGATTCCCAAAGGCGGAAGAAAGAAATATGAGCTTGACAAAGAAACGGGACTTCTTCGTCTTGACAGAATGTTGTTTACGTCAACAGTTTATCCTGCCAACTATGGCTTTATTCCCGGAACTCTTTCCGAAGACCATGACCCTCTTGACGTGCTTGTTTTGTGTCAGGAAGGACTTGACCCGTTGGTCGAAGTTGATTGTTATCCGATCGGTGTTTTAAAAATGATTGACGGTGATGAAAAAGACGAAAAGATAATCGCAATTCCCAAAGGCGACCCAACCCTTAATATGTATCAGGATATTTCTGAACTTCCTCAACATCAGTTTCAGGAAATAAAGCACTTTTTTGAGGTTTATAAATTTCTTGAAAACAAGGTAACACACGTTGAACAAATTTGCGACCGCAAGGAAGCCGTAAAAATTATCGAAGATTCCATTGCCGCATATCGCCACCGCTTCGCTAAAGGCGGCGTTGACCAGTGGAAAAACTAAGGGCAGAGCACGATAATTTCTTGTAATTAAAAAGCACTCAATGAATGAAACGACCCCCAAAAGTCAGATTTTTGTCTGACCTTTGGGGGTTATGTCAATTGAACCCTTTTTTTGTGCTTAAAGGTGAAGCACCCATTATTTTCTTGTAGGTTTGTGAAAAATAGGAAACGCTTTCAAAACCGCAAGCAAAAGCCGTTTCAGTTACCGTCATTCCTTGCGCAAGGCAGTTTTGCGCCTTTCTGCATTTAAGCATAGTTACGTAGGTGAAAATCGTTTGCCCCGTATATTTTTTAAACTCTCTTGATAAATAGAATTTCGTAACGCTGCACAGCGATGCAAGCATATCAAGGTTAATTTCCTCGTCAAAATGGTCGTTAAGATATTCTAAAACCGTTTTAACGTATTTTTCCGAGGTGCGCTGATTTTCCTTTGAAACGTCAGAAGATATAATATGATTTGTACAAAGGTCAATTAAAAGCTGAAGCATTGCCGTCCTTATTCGTAAAGCGGAAAAGGAATTTTTGTTTTGTGCATCGTATTCGCGGATAACGTTAAAAAGCAATTCTTTTGTTTTTTCATTGTTAAAATGCTTTTCAAAAATGCAGTTTTCAATATCAATACCGTTTTCATTGCAAAATTCTTCGTCGATTATTAATAAATAATATTCAATGCAGTCCTTTTTATGAGGACGGTGAAGTATGCCTGAATTTACTACTACGATATCGTCTTTTTTTACCGGAAAATCTTCAGCACCGTATTGAATAAAAGCTGTGCCGTCAACGAAATACAGTAATTCGATGTTCTTGTGCCAGTTTGAAATTGAATCGCCTGAAGTATTTTTCGAGTGCGTCAGTTTAAAAGGGCAAAGCTTATTTTGTTTTAACGCTAAATGATGCTCGTAAATCTGATCAGACAATAAAAAAACCTCCAATGTCAATATAACTAAAATAAAAGTCAATATAATGCTTGAAAATATCGTATTTTTATTTTACAATAACAATATGAAAATGTCAATTTAATTATAAAGGAGATTTTTATGAGAATACTTTGTATTGGCGCACATCAGGATGATAACGAATTTCGCGTTGGCGGTATGGCTTACAAGTGGGCAAAAGCAGGCCACGAGGTAAGATTTTTAAGTATGCTTAACGGTTCTGGCGGTCATCATATTATGACTCCCGAAGAAACCAGCGCAAGACGATATAAGGAATCACAGAAGGTTGCAAAACTTCTTAACATTACCTATGACGTATGGGATATTGAGGATTGCACTCTTACTGCAGATCTTGAAATGCGTTGGAAGACTATAAAATATATCCGCGAATTTAATCCCGACCTTATAATTGCCCACAGAACAAACGATTATCACGCAGACCACAGAGCGTCAGGTCAGCTTGTGCAGGATGCGACGTATCTTTTAACCGTCCCCCACACTTGTCCCGACGTACCTGCAATGCGCTATATGCCCGTTGTTATGTATAATGAGGACTCATTCAAGTATCCGCCTTTTGAGGCTGACTACGTTTTCAAAATGGATGACGTTATTGATATCAAGCTTGAAATTGCGCACATTAACGAAAGTCAGGTTTATGAGTGGCTTCCTTACACTTATGGTCAGACCGTGCCTGAAACAGAAAAAGAGCGCAGGGAATGGCT
>JAZROC010000187.1:0-7106 GCA_045648525.1 Clostridia bacterium | reverse complement strand
TGTTTGATATGTCAAGAAACGCAGTAATGACCGTAAAAAGCGTAAAAATTCTTTTCAGAAAAATGGCGCTTATGGGTCTTAACACGTTTATGCTTTACACCGAGGATACCTACGAGGTTGAGGGCTATCCGTATTTTGGTCATTTAAGAGGAAGATACACTAAAGACGAGTTAAAAGAGCTTGATGCTTATGCCCTGAAACTAGGTATTGAACTTATTCCCTGCATACAAACTTTAGGTCACCTCGCAACTCATCTTCAATGGGCAGATGCAGGAAGATATAAGGACGGTAACTCCACACTTTTAGTAGGAAGTGACGAAACCTATAAGTTAATTGACGCAATGTTTAAAACCATTACGGAATGTTTTACCACCAAGCGTATTCATATTGGTATGGATGAAACTTTTGATTTAGGCACGGGCAAATATCTTGAAAAAAACGGCTACAAACCCCGTGACGAAATTTATTTCGAGCAAATGGAAAAGGTTAAGGATCTTGCAAAGAAATATGACCTTAAGCCTATGATGTGGTCAGATATGATTTTCCGCCTTGCAGGTAAAAACATAAAGCCCTATGAAGATTATCATTGTGACGTGGAGTTTACCCCTGAAGTTATTAAAAAAATTCCAAAGGGCGTTCAACCTGTTTTTTGGGATTATTACCATGATTCAGAAAAATGGTACGATATAAACGTTAAAAAGCATCAGACGATTTTTGAAGAAGAAATGTTGTTTGCAGGCGGTATATGGTTGTGGAGTGGCTTCTGTCCGTTATATTCCGTTTCCTTCAAAAACTCCATAGCAGGTCTTGAAGCAGTAAAGAATAATAATGCAAAAGAAGTTATTGCAACTATCTGGCTTAACGGCGCAGAAAGTTCGCTTATTATGGCGCTTCCGGGACTTGCGTGGTATGCTTCCTTTGACTATTCAGGCGGTTTAGATATGGAAAACATCAAGGAAACGTTTAGAATCACCTGCAACGGCAATTATGACGATATGATGCTCTTTGAAAAAATTGAGCAAGCGTTGGAGGGAGTTGATACCTGCTCCCGCGCATTATTTTATTCAGACCCTCTTTTAGGCATTGCCGATAAGCATTTTACCTTGCTTAAGGATTATTATGAAGAAACAACCCAAAAACTGAAAAATGCAAAGGTAAATGAACTCTTTAAGCCTGCCACCGACGTTTTAATTAAAACTTCCGAACTCTTTATGTATAAGGGCGATTTTGGTGTCAGAATTAAGTCGGCTTACGATAAAAAGGATAAGAAGGAACTTAAAAAACTCTTAAAAGAGTGCGATATTATTATTAAAAAGGTAATTGAAATTAAAAATGCGCACCGTGCTTCGTGGTATGAATATAATAAGTCATTCGGCTGGGAAGTTCACGATATCCGCTACGGTGGTGTAATTGCCCGTTTTGAAACGGTAAAAACCGTGTTGAAGGATTATCTTGACGGAAAAATCGAAAAGATTGAAGAACTTGAAGAAAATCGCATTGCGATAAACAGTAACGTTCCGGGTTCATTCCTTTGGAGTAAGTACACAAAGTACGCAACAACGGGTATTCTGTAAAAAAGTAAAAGCTTCATACTTGTTTTGTATGGGGCGTTTTTAAAATAAAGGAGATTATTTATGTTAGCAATTATTACGGGCGCAAGTAGTGGCTTAGGTGAAGAATTTGCTGTTCAGCTTGATAAAATGGGATATGATACCGTTCTCGTTGCACGAAGAGAAGATAAACTTTTGAAGGTAAAGGAAAAACTTACCAATAATTGTATAGTCGTGCCTATGGATTTATCTATAAGAGAAAATTGCTTTGAACTTTTTAAAAAATTTCCCGATGCACACGTGTTAATTAACAATGCAGGCTTTGGAAAATTCGGTGCAATGGAAGATAGTGATATATGCGCAGATATGCAAATGTTGGATATTAACGTTAATTCTCAATATATATTGCAGAAATTATATTTTACCGAGTTTATGAAAAAAGGGGAAGGCAGAATATTAAATACTGCATCTGCCGCCGCATTTATGGCAGGACCTTATTTTGCTTTATACTATGCAACGAAAAGCTTTGTGTTAAGAATTTCGCAGGCGGCGCACCGCGAAGCAAAGGGCACAGGTGTGACTGTTTCGGCTTTTTGTCCGGGTTCTATTGATACTGAATTTAATTCGGTTGCAGGCACTACTTCGTCCTCGAAACCTATTTCCAAGGAAAAGGCAGTTGCTATAGCATTAAAAGGTATGTTCAAAGGTAAGGCTATAATAATTCCTTCGTTTAAAATAAAAATGGCATTTATAATGTCGAAATTAATGCCCGAAACGTTGCTTACGGAATTTTCGTATCGCGTGCAGAAAAAACGTATGAAATAGATATAAAAAATATTGAAAAAATTTATGTCTTATGGTATGATATTATAGAATCAATAAATTTAGGAGGAAATTTATGAAAAAAATTCTCTCGCTACTTCTTACACTTGTGATGTTGAGCGGTATTTTTACAATGCTTTGCGGTCTTCCCGTTTATGCAGAAGCGGATTTGAAGACTGAAGTATGGAAACCCGTTGAAATTACATTTACAAGCTCGGTTGAGTATAAAAAACCCTATATTTCAACTGAAATTGATGCAGTGTTTACTCACACTGATGGTACCACAATAACTCTTCCCGGTTTCTGGAAAGAGGGCGAAACATGGGCAGTTCGTTTTTCACCTACAAAGGCAGGTCAGTGGACTTATAAGGTAACTTGTAAAGATGCTGAAAATACAGGTCTTAACGGTGAAGGCGTAATTGAAGCGGTTGCTTCAACTTCAAATGAAGATCTTCATAAGCACGGCTTTGTTAAAACCGTTGATAATCTTCATCATTACGTTTATGATGACGGTACACCGTTCTTCTGGCTTGCTGATACTAACTGGCAGGCATTTATGAACGTTTCAACAGAAGTTTGTAACTATCCCGGTTGCGATTGCTCAAATCAGTTTAAGCATATCGTAGATAACCGCAAATCAAAAAACTTCAACGTTTATCAGACCTATTTCGTTCCCGGTTCAGGTAACGGTGAAAAGTCCGTATGGAAAGATCCCGGAAAATTTGAAAAACCCAATGAGGAAGTTTTCAACGAAAAAGTTGATAAGATGTTTGAATATCTTAACGAGCAAGGCTTCGTTATCGCATTAGGTCTTGGTTGCCACAATTCAACTATGGGTACTACTCAAGGCTGGGATGCTGAAGTATATCTTCGCTTTGCACGTTATATCGTAGCTCGTTACGCTTGCTATTCTATCGTTTGGATTTCTGGTCAGGAAATCACTAACATGGAGCCTGCTCAGGAAAAGGGCAAAACGGTTTTTGAGGCATATATGGAAATGAGCGCAAAAATTGAGGAGCTTGATGGCTATAAGCACCCCAACTCAGCCCATATGTATCCTGCTTGGGCAGTAGACGCTGGACAGGTTACTCTTGATAAAACCTCCTGGCATGACAGTTGGACAATCCAGGGCGGTCATGGCGGAAGTGCAAAAGCAAAGGATATGTACAGAAGCTATTATACTGCTTGTAACAGAGGAATTTTCAAACCCTTTATTGAATCAGAAGTTAACTATGAAGATATTAACTGCGGTGGATTCACAGGTTATGATGCAAACCGCTGGAGTGCGTGGAAGGCGATACTTTGCGGAAGCGCAGGCTTTACCTACGGTGTTACGGGTATCTGGGCAAACTGCTTCTCAACGAATACCTATACCGGTTGGTTTGACGGAAAAGGCGGAAGTTATAACTACGAGCCTTGGTATATGGGGCTTGATAAACCCGGCTCATATGAAATGATGTATATGAGGGAGTTTTTTGAAACAATTCCTGAATGGTGGAATCTTAACCCTGCATATACCAATATTGGTTACGGTGAATTTATGAAGAACGAAAAGTGCGTTCTTTCTGCTAAAAACGATGCATCGACTCTTGTTGCGTATTTCTACGATAACAGAAATACCGAGACAGGCACACTTAAAATGCTTGATAAAGGCGCAACCTATACTGCATATTGGTTCAACCCCTTAACAGGCAAATACGTTCTTATTGAAGAAAACATTAAGACAGAAAGCGGCATCTATGAAATGCCTGAAAGACCTAATAAATCTGACTGGGTATTCCTTATTACAACAGCAGATTTAGGCGAACTTCCTATGGAAGAAGCATTTAACGACCTTAACCCTGAATATAACTTAGTAGCAGTTAGCGGCACACAGGTTAATCCCGTTGCAGTTACCGCTATCGGTGGTATCACATATAAGGGCGCTAAAAAAGCAGAACAGAAGATGACTGACAATACATTGTATCTTTACGATAATGACGCTTCAACTGTTTGGAAGCCTTTCATTGACCGTCCTACACAGACAATGCTTTTCGACCTTGGCGCTTGCCACGATCTTACAAGCCTTGTAATCAATACCGCTGAAGGTACAATTATCCCCAAATTCCGTATTGAAGGTTCAAATGACCTTAAGGATTGGACGATTATCACAAACACGGCAGTTCGTAAAGCCGATAATCCCGGTAGCGCAAGCGAACCCTTAAAGGGCGCATACAGATACGTTAAGGTAATTCTTCTTAACGCTGATTCGATTCTTATTACCGAAGATATGGTAAAAAGTCAGCCTTTCAAGACTTACTGGAACGCTTATACCGAAAACGCATATTCAATGACCGAAATCACTGATATTATGATTTATTCAAATGGCATTGCAAGTAACGTTGGTAATATTGGTGGAAATAATGGCGGAGGTGCAAACGGCTCAGATATTACTTTCGTACTTATCGCAGTTATTTTAATCTTCACAGTTACCGCTCTTGTTGTAATCGGTTCAGCATCATATATAACTATTATGCTTAAAAATTACAAGAAAAAGAACGACTAAAAAAAATTCCTGCTTCGGCAGGAATTTTTTTATCTTACTCTTTCACCTGTTTGTGCATTTATGTAAATTACCCAAAAACCGTCATCGTGGGGTTTTTGGAAATCAACGGGAATCCATTGGCAATATCCCTCCAATTTTTCAGGCGGAGTTTCACTCCAAGGGAGAGGAAAACCGTAACATAAATACAACGGAAGTTGATTTTCATCGTAAATTACACCAAAAACATAGTTGTCATCGGTTATGGTTACCCATTTTGAACCTGGTATAAGTTCGTTAAGCACTGTGTTTTCAGGATTGGAATTAAAAATTTCATTAAAAGATATTTCGTTGCATTCCCAAAAATTATCAGGTGCTTTTTCCGTTTCTGAAAGGGGCATTTCAAAAATTTCTGCAGGCTCAAGCTGCTCTGCTTCTGTTTTTTCAGGCTCGCTAACGTTGGGGTTGTCTGTAATATTAAATCCTGTCAATTCCTGAAAACGTTGTTTTATAATGTTTATATCGCCTGTACACCAAAAAAGCTCGGCAACGTTATCGTAAACTTTAAAAATGCCCGCGTTTTCAGGCAGGACCGTAGAGTTAAGATAAGTGTGGCATTTTGAAAATTTACCTGAATTTCCGTCAATATACCACATAAATTCACCCTCGGTTGAAGGGTACCCTATGGTTAAATTGTAATTATCTTGCTTTATAAAAGCATCTTTAATGCCTTCTTTAATGCCGTTTAAAATAACTAATTTCATAAAAACACCTCGATTTAATATATGTTTCCAAAAATAAAAAATTCCTCTTGTGAAAATTCAAGAGGAATTTTTTTTGTTAAAAATCAAACAAACTGATTTGCTGACTTTTTGGTAAATCTTTAAGGCAACCTGCGGCATCGAGTGACTGCAATAAGGTTGAAGATAATTTAGTTCTTAAAAGAAGGTCGTCCTGAGATTTAAAAGGTTCTTCTTTTCTTGCATCAACAATGGAAATAGCAGCCGTTTCACCTAAACCGGGAACTGCATTTAATGGCGGACGAATAAAATTATCATCCGTAACGGTAAAGTTCATTGCTTCTGACTGATAAATATCAATATTGCAGAACTCTATTTTGCGCATCTTCATTTCAAGAACCATTTCAAGCATAATTACTTTTGCTTTTTCCTTTGCAGAAAGTGACGGCAATTCGTGCAATTCTTTTAGTGCCTGACGGATTTCGTCAACGGTCATATTGGCAACGCCAACTTCAAATTCGTCTGCACGAACGGTGAAATAGGTTGCGTAATACTGATGAGGCTTATAAACCTTAAACCACGCGATACGCAAAGCCATAGTAACGTAAGCAGCGGCGTGCGCTTTGGGGAACATATACTGAATTTTGTTGCAGGATTCAATAAACCATTCAGGTATTCCGTGCTCGCGGATATGGTCAACGTATTTTTCAGGAATTCCCTTACCCTTACGAACTTTTTCCATAGTGTCGAAGGAGAGGAATGATTCACAACCGTTCTGAATAAGGGTATTCATAATATCTTCACGGGTACAGATACAGCCTGAAATGGTGGTGATGCCTTGTGCGATAAGTTCTTGGGCGTTACCCGTCCAAACGTCAGTACCGTGTGAAAGACCTGAAATCTTAACAAGGTCAGAGAAGGTGGTAGGCTTTGTTTCCTCAAGCATCTTTCTCGTAAAGCCCGTACCGAATTCAGGAATACCGTAAGTGCCCGTAGGCGAACCGATATCTTCTTCCGTTACGCCTAATGGGGCAGGGGATAAGAACAATTCCATAACCTTGGGGTCATCAAGGGGAACTTCTTCCTTGGCATTGATGCCCGTTAAATCTTCAAGCATTCTGATAAAGGTGGGGTCATCGTGACCGAGAATATCAGCCTTTAAAAGCGTATCGTGAAGTGATTTAAAGGTGAAGTGAGTAGTAATAATACCTTGGCTTGGGTCGTTTGCAGGATACTGCAGGGGAGTGAAGTTGTTTATATCGTAGGCTTTAGGTACGATAACTACACCGCCTGCGTGCTGACCCGTCGTGCGCTTAACGTCGATACAACCTTGGGACATTCGCAGAATTTCAGCCATTCTCTGTCTGCCGAGGTTGTATTCCTCGCAGTATTTCTTTGCATATCCGATAGCCGTTTTATCGGCAACACCACCGATAGTACCTGCGCGGAAAACGTACTTTTCGCCAAAAAGTT
>JAZROC010000186.1:0-42262 GCA_045648525.1 Clostridia bacterium | reverse complement strand
ACCCGATGCCCGTAATTATCGGTGCCGCAGAGTATCCTGTAAACGTTCTTGAAGAACTTGAAAATAAGGGTTTAAGCATTGATAAAATGAACGCCCTTGAACTTGCTGAACAAGCAGGCTCATCAAAGGCAGTTAATATTGTCTTAATGGGCAAAGCGGCAAAGTATTTCGATATTCCTTATGAAAGATGGATTAAGGCTATTGAAAACACCGTAAAAGAAAAGTTTGTTGAAATGAACAAAAAAGCCTTTGATTTAGGTTATAATTCTTAATTTATCCGTTTAAAAAAAGTTTATCCCACAGACGAAAGTTTTTCTGTGGGATTTTTTATGAAAGGTCATTTTTTTATGAAAAAATGTATTATTGTCGGTGGTGCACAGATAAAAGATTATAATAAAATAAGAAAGCATTTAAGCCAAGGCTTTGCTATTTATTGCGACGGTGGTTTAAAACACGAAGAAGCACTTTCCTTAAAACCCGACCTGATAATAGGTGACTTTGATTCTTTCAAAAATCCCGGTAGGGATATTGAAACCATAGTCCTGCCTTGTGAAAAAGATGATACCGATACTTTCTTTGCAGTAAAAGAGGCTATAAATCGCGGCTTTGATGAGTTTACGTTAATCGGTGTTACAGGCGGTAGAATAGACCATACTTCAGGCAACCTTTCAATGCTTCTTTATTTATATGAAAATGGCAAAAAAGCGGAAATAATCGACGATTATTCAGTAATGAAAGTAGTCGGAAAGGAGCCTGAATATATAACAGACGACTTTCTTTATTTCTCTCTTAATAATATTTCAGGAGTTGCAAAAGGTGTAAACGTAGAAAACGCAAAATATCCTTTAAAAAATGCTGAAATAAAGCCTTCAAGTGCCCTTTGTGTCAGCAATGAGGTAATAAAGGGTGAAAAAGCCAAGGTTCATATAAATGATGGCACTATGCTTCTCGTGAAAATTGACAAGGAATAATTTCTTTAGTATAATGAATAAAAAGCCAAAAGGAGAATTAATATGTGTGGAAACGTTATAAATTCCATTTTAGAAAATAAAATTGTAGTTATTGTGCGTGGTGTTGATAAGGAAAAACTTATTCCTCTTGCACAAGCTATGTATGATGGCGGAATACGTCTTATCGAAATCACTTTTGATGCAACAAAAAAGATTTCTGATGAAGAAACTGGTAATATGATAAAAATGTTATCTGACCATTTTGAAGGTAAAATGTTTGTTGGTGCAGGAACAGTTTTAACAACGGAACAAGTTGATATTACAAAGGCAATGGGCGGTAAGTTTATCATTTCGCCTGATACTAATACTGAAGTTATCAAGCACACAAAGGAAGTAGGTCTTGTGTCAATGCCGGGTGCGCTTACACCAACGGAAATTCAGACAGCGCACGTTGCAGGGGCTGATTTCGTTAAACTTTTCCCGATAACAAGTATGGGCACCGAGTACGTCAAGGCGGTATCTGCACCGTTAAAGCATATAAAACTTATCGCTGTTGGCGGTGTTGATGCTTCAAATATGGCTGATTATCTTAAAGCAGGCGCAGTAGGCTTTGGATTAGGCTCCAATATCGTTAACAAAGAAATGATTGAAAAGGATGACTACGCATCAATAACAGCGCTTGCCAAAAAATGCGTAGAAGCAATAAAATAATGTATATTACCATTGATGGCGGCACAACAAATACCCGCATAAATTTATTTGATAAAAAAGTTCTTGATACCGTAAAAATTGATATTGGTGCAAGACTTGGTTTAGAAAACAAGCAAGGTCTTTTTGACGGTGTTAAAAATGCAATAACGACGCTTCTTTCACGTAATAATCTAACTGAAAAAGATATCGAAACAGTAATTTGTGCAGGAATGATTACGTCAGAAGGCGGTCTTTTAAAGGTAGATCACGTAAGTGCGCCTGCAGGGTTAACGGAATTAAGCGTATCTGTTGTAAAAACGCAGATACCTGAAATAACCTCAATTCCATTTGCTTTTGTTCCGGGAATAAGACTCTTTGGCGAAAGCTTTGGTGATACCGATGTTATGCGCGGCGAAGAAGTTGAAATTTACGGCATAAATAAGCTTATGGGCATAAAAGGCGAAGGTGCGTATATTTTGCCGGGCTCCCACTCAAAACTTATTTTTACAGACGAAAATGAAAAGATTTACGATTTCTTCACGGCAATGACGGGGGAGATGATAGCTTCACTTTCAAAAAATACAATTTTAGCATCATCAATTGATTTTAATGAAGCAAAATTAAACGATATGCTTTATGAAGGATACTCTTATACCAAGGAAAACGGAATCAATAAAGCGCTTTTTAAAGTAAGAATTTTATCAAACTTTATGTCAGGCACAAAAGATGATACCTATAGCTTCTTTTTAGGCGCAGTGCTTAAAGATGAAGTTGAGCAGGTTATAAAATCAAAGGCAAAAAAGGTTTACATTGCAGGCAGAGCTCAAATAAAAGAAGCCGAAGCATTGCTTTTAAAACGTTTTTCGCAAAAAGAAATCATCTGTGTTTCTGATGATATTTCCTCCGTTGCCACAAGTTACGGTATGGTTGAAGTATTTGAAGCTAAATAATTAAAAGCATATAAACTTAATGTTATAATAAAACAAAGCAAACTGAAGCCACGGTTTTAGGATGCTTTGTTATTTTTTTTTGCCTTGTAACGTCAAAAAAGTTCTAAAATGCAATAAACATGTTTAAAAATGCAATTTACATTGCTATTTTAATCTGATATAATTATAAAGTTAGGTTTAATACTAAAATAATCCAGTGAGGTTTTTTATGGAATTTTTAGAATTTTTGCAAGGATTACGGAATCCCGTCCTTGATAGCTTCTTTTCTTTAATTACGCTTTTAGGCGAAGAAACTGTGTTTATTGTAATCGGATTATTGTTTTTCTGGTGCATTGATAAAAAACAAGGATATTATTTACTTTCTGTGGGACTTTTAGGAACCGTTTTAAATCAGTTTTTAAAACTTATTTTCCGTGTGCCAAGACCTTGGGTGTTAAAACCTGATTTTCCCATTGTTGAATCGGCAAGGGAAGCGGCAACAGGCTACTCCTTTCCAAGCGGTCATACGCAGGCGGGTGTAGGCATTTTTGGCGGGATATCAAGGTGGAATAAGCACAAGTGGCTTCGTGTGGCTTGTATTGCTTTGTGTGTCCTTGTACCATTTTCAAGAATGTGGCTTGGCGTCCACACACCTCTTGACGTTGTTGTGTCAATAATACTTGCGCTTATCCTTATTTTTGCCATTTATCCCGTTGTACGCAAAGGAAACAAAAATCATATGCGCATAATGTTTGGCATAATGATTTTAATTGATATCGCGCTTATTTTATATACCCAGTTATATAATTTTCCTGCAGATGTAGATGCAGAAAATCTTATCCACGGTACAGAAAGTGCCTATAAAATGTTAGGTTGCATTGCGGGAATGTGGTTGGCTTTTGAGGTTGACAGTAATTACTCCCACTTTGAAACAACGGCAAAATGGTGGGCACAGTTGATTAAACTTGCAATAGGTATTATTCCTGTTGTTTTAATTAAATCTGTGCTTAAAACTCCTTTATATGCCTTAATTGGCAATGAATTTATTGCCGATGGTATAAGATACTTCCTTTTAACCTCTTTTGCAGGTGCCCTTTGGCCATTGACATTTAAACTTTGGCGCAAATTATAAGGAGTGATATAATGAAAAAGAAAGACGTTGTAATTATTGTATCGGCGCTGTTTTGTTGCATTTTAATGGCGATTGTCGATGGTATAATTATGCCGGGTTACATTATAAAATCGATTATAAAAATAATTACCTTTCTTATTATACCTTTTATATGTTGTCGCATTTTTAAAGATATCCGTTTTAAAGAGTTATTTATTCCTGACAAAAAGGGGATAGGTGTTGCACTAATTTTAGGTTGTATAGTTTACGGCATAATTTTAGGTGGATATCATATTTTTAAGAATATTTTTGACTTTTCGTCTATTGCAAAAAGCCTTACGTCGTCAACGGGTGTAGATAGAAATAATTTCTTATACGTGTCAATTTACATATCTTTAGTAAATTCGATGATGGAAGAATTTTTTTTCCGTGGATTTGTTTTTAAAAATATCACTAACAAGAAAATTGCATATGTTTTTTCATCATCAATATTTGCTTTATATCACGTTGCAATGATGATCGGTTGGTTTGATATATGGGTTTTCTTGCTTGTAATGACGGGACTTTTTCTTGGCGGAATATTATTTAATTTTCTCAACGAAAAATTCAAAACAGTTTACGTTTCGTGGACGGTGCATATGTTTGCGAATTTTGCAATAAACACCATTGGTTTTATTCTGCTTTAAAACAAACAAATTGAAGATTATTTCAAACAAATGCAGTTGAACTTTTAACGTTTACGGTATATAATTACAACTGTATTTTTGGAGGGACTTATGATTTACTATGATTCAGAAGGAATGAAGAGAAGCCGATTTCTGTTTATGCTTCAGGCGGCATTTGAATATCTTATTGCTATTTTAATGGTAGAAGGTACTGTGCTGGCAGAGCTTACCGATAGCCTCGGTTTTAATACTGCACAAACGGGTGTTTTATATTCACTTATTTCCTTGGGGTGCCTTTTTCAGATAGTATCAATGCTGTTTACACGTCGGTCAGTAAAAAAATTCAGTATAATAATAAGCATAATCAATCAGGCGCTATTTATGCTTTTATACGTCATACCCGGAGTTCCCATTAACGCATCGGTTAAACGTGCAATTTTTGTTGTATGTATTATTACGGCTTACGCTTTACTTTATATAGGAAATCCCAAGATTAACTATTGGCGTATATCTCTCGTTGAGGTTAACAGACGTGGCAGGTATAATGCATATATGCAGATGATATCTCTGGTTTTAGGAATGGCTTTCTCTTTTGGTATGGGCGCAATGGTTGACCGTTATAAATCCATAAATCAGATGAATACGGCATTTATTATATGCGCTCTCACTATTTTAGGCTTGTCGATAATTCATCAGCTTACGTTGTTTTTTGTTATCGAACTTCCTTGTGAAGAAAAGAAAACTAACGTTTTAAAGAATATTTTAAACGTTGCAACAGATAAAAAAGTGTTGCTTATCGCAGGCGCCTTCGTATTGTGGAATATGGCGCAATATTCAGCAATGCCCTTTTATAAGGATTTTCAGGTAAGAGCCATATCTGACGGCGGTCTTGGTATGAGCCAAACGATGTCAACTCTCATAAACGTAATTATTGGCGGTGTTTTTCAGTTTGCTGCGGCATTTCCGATTGGAATAGTAGGGGACAAGTTCTCTTTTAAAGCAATGCTTTTAGTGTGTCTTGCCACTATGGGATTAAGGTCACTTATGGTTGTCCTCGTAACGCCTGAAACGGGAATTTTGTTCTTTGTTCTCTATAATCTGTTTAATTCGGTATCTTACGTCGGCGCGTATTGTGCGCTTATGAATATAGTATTTACTTCCGTGCCTGAAAACAGATGTTCAGATAGTTATGCTTTTTGTCAGTCCATTGGCGGTATATGCGGATTTCTTACGTCAATCGTTATGGGCGGAGTTTTATCTTCCATACAGGAAAACGGCAACCGATTCTTAGGTATACAAGTAACGTTTGCAGAACAAGTGTTATCGGTTATTGCCTGCCTGCTTGCAGGCATAGCAATGATATACGTTATGCTGGCACTTAACAAAAAAGAAAAAGAATAAAAATAAAAGCACTGCAAAAATAAATGCAGTGCTGAGAGTAAATGACCGCATTTTGCAAGTGAAATGCAACAAAGGAAACAAAACCCTGCAATGTTTTTGCAGGGTTTTGTGTTTGCAGTGGGTTGTCAGTGCTCTGAGCACTGCAAAAATAAATGCAGTGCTGATTTTTTTGCATAAAAAAACCGCCACTCAAAGTGGCGGTATCAAAGCATTATGTTAAATTATTGAACGGAATCTTTAAGAGCTTTGCCGGCCTTGAAAACAACAGCCTTGCTTGCAGCGATTTCGATTGTTTCGCCTGTTGCAGGGTTCTTACCTGTTCTTGCAGCGCGTTCCTTAACTTCGAAAGCACCGAAGCCCATGATCTGAACCTTGTCGCCAGCCTTAAGAGCTTCAGCGATAAGATCAAGTACGCCGTTAACAGCCTTTTCAGCATCCTTCTTTGAAATCTCGTTCTTTGCAGCCAATGCATTGATTAAATCTGCTTTGTTCATTGTAATTTCCTCCAAAATTTTTTTATATTTTCGGCACTTATCGTGCCAACACATCATAAAAATATTAACATATTTTAGGTGAAATGTCAAGGGGGTAGTTAATAAAATACGCCATTTTTATGAATTTTTTTGTGTTTTTTTAGTGAAAATGAAGTTTTTTTTGCTAATTTCAGTTGTTTTTAGTTGAATTATCGTTGAAAAGCTCGATGTATTCTTTGATTTTTCGGTTCAATGCAAGTTCTGGATGAACGTTTAATGAGTAGCAAAGTTTAACAAAATCAAATAATAATTCGCCTAAAACGTCTTCGTCAAAAATCTCTTTTTCTTTTAGTAATGAAATGATATCGTCTATATTCTTTTCTGCTTCCGCGTGCTTTATACCTGCTTTTTCTGCTTTGTGAAGTATTTTTTCAGTACGGGCAAGAGCGGCAAGACCAATGGGCACGTCCTTCATAACTTCGTATGTAGTTTCTAACCCTTTTTCTTGTTTTTTTGTTTCTTCCCAAAAATCATTCAAATTTCCGTCTAAAGTTTCATTTGAAAAAATCTGCGGATGTCTGTTTATCATCTTGCGTGAAATTGAGTCGGTAATGTCGCCAAAATCAAATTCACCGCAACGTTTTGCTATGTTTGAATGAAGTATTATAAGATAAAGCACGTCGCCAAGCTCGTCGTAAAGCTTATAAGGGTCATCTTTGTCGATGGTATCAGTAACCTCATAGGCTTCTTCAATTAAATAGGGGCGAAGGCTTTCGTGAGTCTGTACCGAATCCCAAGGGCAACCGTCTATTGAGCAAAGCTTGTCTATAATATCAAGCAGATACTTAATATCATATCTGTAAACATTATTAAAATCAGTTTTAGCAATAAAAACACTTGTTGTGTGATTATAAAAATCCTGCATATCAAGTTCATAAAGCATTATTTTCTTTGAACTTTGATTTCCGTCAAAATCTTCTGTGTAAAAATCTATTTCTGTTTCGTCACCATATACTTCTGCCAAAAAACACTTAAGGTCACCTGCAATAAGGGTAGAGTCAATACTTGTAATAATAACGTCCTCGTGCTGTGAAGGTGTTGCACCTGAAAGAATTTCGGTGGCAGTATAAGCCTTTATGTCTTTAGGTAACTTCATATATGCCGCGGCGCAGTTAGCAACCGAAACACCTGCGATAATTTCAATATTATCCAGCAAGCGCACAGAAGTGTCGTCAAGGGCAGAGCCGTGCACAACGTACACACAATCCTCTTTTTCCAGACGTTCCTTTATAAGCACGTTTAAAACGTCAAAATCTTCTGCTTGCTCATATAAGTCATCAAGAGTTTCAAAACTGATGTTTTCATCTGCCAATAGCTTTGCAACAGGCATCTTTTGAGTTTTTAAAATAACCTTGTTTGCTTCTTTTATTTTTTTATAGGCGATAAGGGAAAGATTTTCCGCTTTGCCTGAACCTGCACCAATTACTGTAATCATATTATTCCTGTGAAGGACGTATTTTTGCGCCCATCTTATTTAAAATTTTTCTTAATTTTCTTCCGCCCGGCATAAATTCTATATCGGTTTCATCAAATACGGCAAAAATGCCAAGACCTATAAAGTAAACTACTGCGGCAACAGCGATTATTCCTGCAGTAACAAGCTTTGCTTTTGAGCCACCAATATCAAGTATGCTCATAAAGGGAAGCTTCAATAAAAAGATAACTACTGCCATTAAAAGAGCCGCACCGATAGGCCTTAATATTTCTTTTAAATTTATTTTTGTGTTTGTGTATTTGATTACTGCAATTATATCAAGTATTGCGGCAATGGCATAACAGGTAACCGTACCGATAGGCACTGCAAAAATATTTAACTGTGGTACCGGAATAAGAATAATATTCATCAGTATTTTTACTGCCATACCTATTGCAAGATTTATAACAGGCAATGTTACTTTTCCAAGTCCCTGAAGAATACCTGCAGTTGTCTGTATAATTGATAAGAATAAAACGCCAATGGCAAGAATCATCATAAAAATGCTTGCGGTGTTAAGTTTTTCAGCGGCAGTAACAAACATACCGCCGTGGTCCTTATCAATGTAAACGTAAAGCAATGATAAAATTTCTTTTGCAAGTGTAAATAAACCAACTGTGCAGGGAAGACCAATAACAAGCGAAAGCTTAATACCCGTTGAAGAAATTTTCTTAACTTCTTTTTCGCCATCTTTAAAGGTAAGCGCTTCACTTACCGCAGGAACAAGTGCCATAGAAAGCGCAACAGTCAAAACTGAAGGCATATTGATTAACGTGCCGCAGTCATTTTTTAAAAAGCCATACAGCGCATTAATATATTCTCGGCTGTAATTAATGGAACTTTCCAGAATATTTTTCGCCATAACGGAGTCGATGGTATCAACAAGGGGCTTTACTGCACCGCCAATGGTCATTGGTATGGCTATTGCAAGCAAACGTCTGGCAAATTTTTGCGTTTTATCATATGTATCGGAAAAAGTTAAAATTTTCTTTTTGTTTTTCTGATACATAATAAAAATAGTTACAAGGGCGGCAAGCTCTGAAAGCGTAATACCCAAAAGAGCACCTGCGGCACTCATAACGGCGCCATACTTACTCCAGGAAATAGCAAAATAAAATCCTGCGGCAAGTTTTATTATCTGCTCAATAAGCTGTGTCGTTGCTGTGGGCACCATATTCTGCATGCCCTGATAATAACCGCGGTAAGCAGAAAGCAGGGAAACAAACAGAAGGGAGAATGCAATTGCGGCAACAGGCTCCCATGAGTCAATAAGCAACACTTCGGCAATAAGCGGAGCGCCTATAAGCATAAGCAGGGTAGTTATTCCGCCAATTAAAAGTAACAGCTTAAGCGAGGTTATAAAAACTCTGTGCGCGCCTGAAAAGTTATTTTTACTGCGTTCTTCTGCAACTAATTTTGAAATGGCAGTAGGTATGCCTGAAGTTGAAAAAACAAGAAGGAAGGTATATATGGGGTACACCGTTGTGTAAATACCCATAGCTTCCTCACCAATCATATTTCGCAGCGGTATTTTGTACACTGCACCAATAATTTTACAAATAAGTCCTGCAACGGCAAGAATTGCCGCGCCATTTAAAAATGATTTCTTTTTATCTGACATTGTAACACCTCTTAATAATACTATTGTATATTATATACTCTTTTTTGTAATATGTAAACCTTAAAAATATAATGGTTTTGTGAAAATCGTTTGCCATACCTGCAATTTAGATATATAATATATAATAATAATAAGACGTTTGGAGTATTTTATGGAAACGATAGCGGCAATAGCAACACCTGCAGGTAAAGGCGGAGTAGCCATAATAAGAATAAGCGGCGATAATGCCCATGCCTGTCTTGATAAGGTGTTTTTCAAAGAAAATATGGAAATGCGTAAAATGTATTATGGCGGTGTCTATGACGGTGATATGCTCATAGATAAATGTCTTTGCGTCAAGTTTGATAAAAACGCATCATATACGGGCGAAGAAACGGCAGAAATTCAATGCCACGGTGGTTACGCATCAGCTCGGGATATTTTGGAAACTGTTTTAAAAAACGGTGCAAGAATGGCACAAAGTGGTGAGTTTACCAAACGCGCCTTTATGAATGGTAAAATTGACCTTTCTCAAGCTGAAGCTGTCGGAGATATAATTGATGCCGATACTAAAAGCGCATCACGTGCCGCGGCAAGACTTTTAAGCGGTGCATTAGGCGAAAAAATAGGTGCTTTTCAGGATTCAATAAAAGAACTTTTAACGGCAATAGAAGCAGGTATTGACTATCCTGATGAAATTGACGAGCAACACACAACTGATACTATTAAGACAGAAGTGTTAAAAATGCTTCCTGAAATTGACGCGCTTATTTCAGGATATAGACGGGGCAGAATAACTAAAGAAGGCTTAAAAGTGTGCCTTGCAGGTCAACCCAATGCAGGTAAATCATCGCTTCTTAACGCACTTTGCGGTTGTGAAAGAGCTATCGTTACTGATATTGCAGGTACAACTCGTGACACTTTGCACGAAATTCTTGAATTTGAAGGTGTAAAGGTGCACTTGTACGATACTGCAGGCATACGCGAAAGTGACGATATTATCGAAAAAGCAGGTGTGGAAAGAAGTCAGATGACTCTTGAAGAAAGCGACGTGGTTTTAATCGTCGTTGATTCTGCCACAGAGGAAAATTTTTCTTGGCTTGACATAGATAAAATCAAGGATAAAAAAGGACTTTTTGTATTCAATAAATGCGACGTTATAAAAAAAGAAGAAGTATCGTTGCCTCTTAATTGGCAACGTGTTGACATTTCGGCACTTACCAATGAAGGCGTTGAACAAGTAATTGATTTCATTAAAAATGAAGTAATTGAAAATGATGCTTCGGCAAGTCTTACTCTTACTTCGGCAAGGCATTATGATGCTCTTTTAAGTGCAAGAAATTCTCTTAATAACTGTCTTGAGGAAATGCCTCCCGATATTTTAAGTATTGATTTGACTTCTGCCTGGCAACAAATGGGCATTATAACGGGGCAGACGGTAACTGAAGATATTGTAAATAATATTTTTGAAAAATTTTGTGTAGGAAAATAGTATATGAATTATTTTGACGGTGAATTTGATATTGCAGTTGTAGGTGCAGGTCACGCAGGATGTGAGGCGGCTCTTGCTTCTGCGCGAATGGGTTTAAAAACTCTTCTGCTGACTTTAACTAAAGATGCAATAGCCTTTATGCCCTGCAACCCTGCCATTGGCGGAACAAGCAAGGGGCATCTTGTCAGGGAAATTGATGCATTAGGCGGTCAGATGGGTATTAGTGCAGATAAATGCGCAATACAGATTAAAATGCTTAATACAAGCAAGGGACCTGCAGTATATTCCTTGCGCTCGCAGGCTGATAAGATGGAATATCAGCTTTATATGCGAAATGTTGTTGAAAATCAGGAAAATTTAACTGTGCTTCAGGATGAAGCGGCAGATATTATAACTGAAGACGGTGTTGTTACAGGGCTTACAACGGCAATCGGAGCACAGTATAAAGTTAAAGCACTTATAATTGCAACGGGTGTTTATATGAAAAGCCGCATTATTACGGGCGAATGGGAACGGGATTGCGGTCCTTCGGGCTTTATAAATTCGCGCTTTTTAACTGATGCTTTAAGAAAACTTGAAATTCCTATTCAACGTTTTAAAACGGGTACTCCTGCCCGAATTGCAGGTGATACCATTGATTATTCAAAAATGGAAATTCAAAATGGGGAAGACGTGCCATACAGTTTTTCGTATATGACCGAGGGCGAAGTTCAATCACCTGTGCCTTGTTATCTTACCTATACCAACGAAGCAACTCATAAAATTATATTGGATAATCTTCATCGCTCGCCAATGTACAGCGGAAATATCAAAGGTACGGGTACACGTTATTGCCCAAGTATTGAAGATAAAATCGTAAGATTTTCTGATAAAGAAAGGCATCAGTTGTTTATTGAACCTGAAGGTCTTTATACAAACGAAATGTATCTTCAGGGTTTATCATCAAGTCTTCCGGCAGAAGTGCAGAGGGATATGATACATACTATAAAAGGTCTTGAAAATGCCCAGATGGTTCGCCCAGGCTATGCTATTGAATATGATTGCATCGACCCTCTCGCATTGTATCCTACACTACAGGTTAAAACTGTTAAGGGACTTTACTGTGCAGGACAGATAAATGGTTCATCAGGCTATGAAGAAGCCGCCGCACAAGGTCTTTTGGCAGGTATAAATGCCGCGTTATATGTTAAAGGCGAAGAACCACTTATATTGTCACGTTCTGAAAGTTATATAGGCGTTCTTGTTGATGATTTAACTGTAAAGGGCACAAACGAACCCTACAGAATGATGACTTCCCGTGCTGAATTTCGCTTAAGTTTAAGACAAGATAATGCCGATATGCGCCTTACTCCTTTAGGAAGAAAAGTAGGTCTTGTTACAGACGAAAGATATGAAGCATTTTTAAATAAAATTGAGGGACAGAAACAAGCCTTTGATGCGTTGAAAAACACAAAACCCACTTATGAAGAAACTAAACGTATTTATAAGGAAAAAGGACTTGAAGAGCCAATAGGTCCCGTAAGCTGTCTTGATATGTTAAGAAGAAAAGAGTTTTCTTATTCTGAATTGACACAATATTTTGAGCTTCCTGAAATAACACGTGCGCAGGCAATGACCGTTGAAACGGATATCAAGTATGATGGTTATCTTAAAAAGCAGGAAACACAGATAAAAGAAATGCAGAAGTTGGAGAAAAAACTGCTTCCTGAAAATTGTGATTATTCAAAAATATCAGGGCTTCGTCTTGAAGCAAGGCAGAAGTTAAATAAACTTCAGCCTGCATCAATAGGTCAGGCAAGCCGTATAAGTGGTGTTTCGCCTGCAGATATTGCGGTGCTTCTCGTTGCGCTTGAAAAAGGTGAAATAAATGGATAAGCAACTTATTATAAATGCATTTAAGGAAAATAATATTGATATAACTGACGTTCAGGCAGAAAAGTTCTCGATTTATTGCGACTTTCTTCTTGAATACAATGAAAAAGTAAATCTTACTGCAGTAACGGACGTTAATGAGGTTATAGAAAAGCATTTTATTGATAGTGTAAAAGGTGCTGAATTAATAAAAGAAAATTCAAAGTGTGCAGATATCGGCACAGGCGCAGGCTTTCCCGGTGTGCCTATTGCAATAATGCGCCCTGACGTGAACGTATGTCTTGTTGATGCTTTAAATAAAAGGCTTGTTTTTCTTAATGAATTAAAAGAAAAGATAGGGCTCACAAACGTATATACTGTCCACGGCAGAAGTGAAGATTTAGGCAAAACCGATATGCGCCAAAAATTTGATTACGTATTCTCGCGTGCGGTTGCCCGATTGAACGTGCTTTGCGAGTACGACCTTCCCTTTGTAAAAAAAGGCGGATATATGCTTGCGTGGAAAGGCCCGCAGGTTTATGATGAGGTAAAGGAAAGCGAAAATGCTTTAAAAATTCTTGGCGGTCAGTTTGAAAAAATATATACTTCAAATATTGAAGATACACAACATTATATCGCAGTTATTAAAAAAATAAAGGATACGCCCAACCAATATCCCAGACAGGCAGGAATCCTTAAAAAGAAGCCTCTATAATATATTTGTTGACTTAAAGTGCTTTTTTTGATAAAATAATATAAAAGATATTTTTTTGCGAGGTATTTTGTAATGATTTTTACATTAGGTACTACTGACGTACGTACAAAAACATACAGCAATTTTGAATCTCTGGAAAGCGACCTTCTTTTGTGTGAAGCAGGCAGTGTTTTTGCAGGTCAGAAAAAGGGAAGCGAAAATGCGTGGAATATGATAGCTGTTACTGATCACGAAACAGGCGAATACTTCGGTATCGGTGTTTTGTGCGCAACTAATAAGGAACCTCACATTTTAGCAACTGAAAATCATATGCTTTTTATCGGTGCTGATAATTTTGTAATCGTTTTTGATATAGTTGAAAAGCAGGTTCGCTCAATTATTCCTATGCCCAGTGATTTTGTTGATTTCTTCTATCTTCAGAGTCGCGGTATGGTATTTATGGTGCACAAAAAGGGCGTTTTTGTAAAGGACGATGAAGCACAGGACATCTGGCGCGTTTCAAGGGGAAATATGAATGGATACTCTCTTGAAAAAAATCTTTTCGTTATGGAGCTTGCTAACGGCAAAACCGTAGCATTTAAAATTTCAAATGGTAAAGAAGTTAATTTAAGATAATCTTAATAAGTAAAAAAATCAGGCGGTCAATTTTGACCGCCTTTACTTTTTATTTCTTTTTGTAAATTTTTACGCCTTCATCGTCAAAATCGTCCTCGTTGATTTCATCATTTGAAAGAATTGAAGATGTTATGCTGTTAACGTCACCATCAGTTTCTTCATCCTCGTCAGGTGTATATGGAGGAACGGTAAAAGTAGTAGTTTTGTCAAGGCTTTCGTCTGCACCTACGGTGGTACTTAAATCCTCGTCAAAATCTTCCTCGTCAAAATCTTCGTCATCAAAATCATCAAGAGCAGTTATGATTTTACGTTTTACTGATATGTTGGCGGTTTTTGCGTTTTTCTTATTTTTCAGTATAATGAAAATTATAATAAATACGAGAATGAATACGATAACGAATATTAACAATAAAATAAGTAAAACATTCAAATTATTGTTTTGCTCAACGGGAGGTACTGTGGGTGTGCTTATTATCGGTGTTTCTTCTACAGGAGTCTCTGTTGGGGGTTCTGTGCCGCCAATGTATTCAATGGGATAGCCTGCGTTTATAATAAATAACTCATCATTTATGGTATAACGTAAATTAAATTGAACAAGGGTTGCTTCGATGGGAATCTTTACTGTAACGTCATATTTGAACTGACTGGGTGCGGTATCCGATGCCGCAGGAATAGTGTTGTTAAGTTCGATGCGGTCAATAAGGCTGCTTTCTTCTTCAATGGCGATATTTTTAAGTTCTGCTCCTGAACCGTTTGTTACAAGAAGCGTAAAGGTCATTTCACCGGTATCGTCAAGTTTTTCAGGTGTCGCCTTAACAATTTCCATATAAATATCACCGGGAAGTTTTATGGCTTCATCGGTTTTTGCTGACTGTTGTTTTTCACCGTCAGCGCCCTCGTATGAATATGTTATTTTGAATTTATAATAGCCTGCTTTATCAACTTGAGTCTGGTAACTTCCGGTATGTATAGCACCTACTTCAACGTCAAAGGGACCGTCAACAACGCCTGCATTTTCTTCGTCACTGTCATAAACGTAAACGTTTTTAAGTGTAACCTGCGTGGTGTTTGAAATAGTATAATTAAAGGTGTGCATCGCGCCCTTATAGTCTGCAATAAGTTTATCGCAGGAAAGGGTAAGTATCGGTATAACGTCAGTGGCAATAAGCTTTAACGTTTCGCCTGAAACTGTGAGTGTTTCGTTGTTATAAATAAAGCTGACAGAGGGGGAAAGTGTTGCTTCACCGTCAAGGATAATTGATGCCTGACGTTCAAAAATCGCGCCTGGGGCAAGATGTTCTTCGGGGCTGAAAATAATGCTGTTATCAAGATATGCGGCAGTGGGGTCCTGAAGCAATACGTTTTTAACGGCAACGTTACCAACGTTTGCAATGTGATATTTGATTACAGTTGGTGCACCTGGAACTATAGCACCGTCAACTGCGGCAGAAACCGTCAAGCTTGGTTTTGCAACAATAAGTTTGAAATTTGAAGTTGTTTTGCGTTCGTTTCCAAGAAAATCTTTCCAGTGAAGTGTAAAGGTGATGGTTTTATCGGAAGCGGATTCGTTAAAAAGAATTGATTCTGTTCTTTCCCAGAAAGAATCTTTTCCAACTTCTTCATTGTAGATATAAGGGTTTCCTGTATCTTCGTTAACAACTTTTACAATAGTGAAATCTTCAGTGCCCTTTGGGGTAACGGTAAAACTCAATGTCGTTTCAAAGGAATCGAGTATTAACTCTTTATTACCTTCGGAAGAAACAACTGAAAAATTAAAGGGGGCGGCAACCGAAGGAGTTACACTGGGAGTTTCTGTAGGTGCTGCTGTCGGGTCAGGGGGTGGTTCGGGTGTAGACTCGGGTGTTACAATAACCTCAGCAGTAGGTGTTGCTTCTACAAGTGTATCAGCTTCAGTAGCTTGAACAAAAACGTTCATAAAAATTGCAAGCGATACAAGCAAACATATAAAAATCTTTTTCATTAAAAGCCTCCAAGAATATTATTTATATATATTGTAATGTATTATTGTTAAAATGTCAAGATAAGTCTGATTCGGTTATTAAAAGGTGTTCTTTTTTTGTAAAATTTGTCATAAATTTTACTGGTGATGATATTGAGTTATTTTATAAAAGCATTTCTTTCTGTGTGTCTTATTGTTGCAGTAATAGTTGTGCCCGCAAGCCTGTATGAAGAGCTTAATACTGACAAAATAACCGATGAAATGTACAGACGCCGCGAAAAATATTATTACGGTGTAATAGATTTCTGGCAAATAGATTCCTTTGAAGGCGGTACAGGAAGCCGCACAAATTTTTTAAAGGAAATTACCAAAAAGTTTGAAAAGCAAAATAACGGAGTTTTTGTTAATATCGAGTCAATAACGGCGGAAAAAGCGGAAAAATTAATTAAAACGGGACAAAAAAAGCCTGACGTGATTTCCTATGGTGCAGGCGTTGAAATTGACGAAAATATATTTGCTGACCTTAATTTGATTAATGTGCCGGATTTGGTAAAAAATATAAAAAGCAAAGCGGTGCCGTGGTGTATGGGCGCGTATTTTATGATTGGTGATTCCGACAAAACAAAATGGGGGAATGACGGTTTTATAAAGCAGACGAAAAAAGGCGCAGTCACTGTGTATTCAGTGGGTATACCTCAAAGAAAAGGTCATAATGCAGTTGACAGTGTAAACTTTAAAAACATCGGTGAAAACGGAATATTGAAAGGCAACTCAAGTGAAATATTTGAAGCATATAATTATTCGGGCAAAGTAAACAGAATGATAGGCACCCAACGTGATTTATATAGACTTCAGAGCCTTGAAAGCCGAAATCTTGCCCGTGAAGGCGACGTAACTTTTTTAGGGTGTACCGATATTTTTCAGTATGTTTCGGTTTTTCTGTGCGGTAATAACAAAAAAATGACTACATTGAATAGTTACGTTAATTTTCTTATAGAAAAAACGCAACAGGACGAAATAGGCAGTATAGGTATGTTTCCTGTAAGAAAAGATGCTCAACCTCAATACGAAAATTCTTTTATGAAAAAGGCTTGGTTAGATATACAAACTAACGGAATTAAAGAAATTTTGCAAAAAGACGGTTAAAATGTCAAAAAACAATTGAAATTTTTTGACATTTAGGGTATAATATTTCGGAGTATATAGTAGGAGGGGCAGTATGTCCATTTGCGAATTTACACAATTTATAAAAGAAAACGGTTTTGACTATATTGTCGATGCACCGATGAATGAATATACCACCTTTAAAATTGGCGGAAAGGCTGATATTCTTATTCAGCCTGAATCAGTAGATCAACTTGTAACTGTTATAAAATCTGCAAAAGAATATGGTATTCCCATTACCTTTATTGGTAATGGTTCAAATCTTCTTGTTCTTGATGGCGGTATAAGAGGTGCAGTTATAAAATTCGGGCAGAATATGTCTGAAACTGTAGTTGACGGCGACGTTATTACTGCCCAAAGCGGTATCACAATGGCGCGACTTGCCGCTGTTGCCGCTGAAAATCAGTTGACAGGTTTTGAGTTTGCTTCAGGAATTCCGGGCACCCTTGGTGGTGGCATCGTTATGAATGCAGGCGCATATAAAGGCGAATTAAAGGACGTTGTTACTGAAGTAACCGCACTGTTAAGCGATGGCACAATCAGAACTTTTGCAAACAGTGAACTTAATTTTTCATATAGGCATAGCATTTTTACTGATAGCGATATGCTCATTCTTTCTGCAAAAATAAAGCTTACTAAAGGCAACGCGGAAGATATAAAGGGATATATGGCAGAACTTGCCCAAAAGCGCAGAAATTCTCAACCTCTTGAGTATCCAAGTGCAGGCAGTGCGTTTAAGAGACCGCAAAACGGTTATGCCGCCGCAATGATTGATACTGCAGGGCTTAAAGGCTATACTGTAGGCGGTGCACAGGTATCTGAAAAGCACGCAGGCTTTGTTATTAATACGGGCAATGCAACCGCCAAGGACGTTGTCAGATTACTTAATGATATTCGTGAAAAAGTCTATGCCCAACATAACACAATGCTTGAACCGGAAATAATAGTTATTGGTGAAGAAATTTGATTACAGGTGATTTTCATACACACGGCAGTTTCAGTCACGGTAAAGGCAGTGCCTATGCAAATGCTGAAGAAGCCCATAAAAAAGGTCTTAAAAGCCTTGCTATAACTGAACACGGTCTGTTTATTCTTGTAGGCGGCTTAAGCAAGCACGAAATTGATGATGCCCGCAAAGAATTTGACGAAGCACAAAAAGCTTTCCCTGATCTTAAAATGTATTTTGGTGTTGAAGCGGATATTATTTCGCCTGATGGCGAAGTAGACCTGCCCAAAAATTATGAAGATATTTTTGACGTAGTGCTTTTAGGCATGCATTATTTTGTTAAGGGCACCCGTTTCAGAAACGTAGTGTGGATTGTTTGGCAAAATTTGTTTAGGTTTTTTATTCCGGACAGAAAAAAATTAAGGGAAATAAATACAAAAGCACTTTGCAATGCTATGCGAAAATATCGTATTGATGCGTTATCGCATCTTGGGACAAGTATGCCTGATTATGATATTGTGCGCATTGCCAAAACTGCTGAAGAAACTGATACCTGCATTGAGCTTAATAATAAGCATCAGTCATTGACGCTTGACCAGCTTGTCTATCTTGCAAGCACTAATGTGAAATATCTCTTGTCGTCAGATGCCCATGACCCAGAAAACGTAGGCAACGTCCAGTATATGCTTGACCTTGCTCTTGAAGCAGGTATTGATCCCGAAAAAATATTAAATTATAACAAAATATATATTCCCAAAAAGTTCAGAGAAAAAGTATAAAAAGGAGGTACGACGGTGAAATTTATAATTGTAACGGGACTTTCCGGTGCGGGCAAGACAACCGCTCTTAAAATTCTTGAAAATATAGGTTTCTTCTGTGTTGACAACCTTCCAAGCATACTTTTGACAAAATTTGCTGACTTGTGCTTTCAGGGAAATAATGAGTTTACAAAGGTTGCAGTAGGTATTGACGTCCGTGGCAGAAGTTTCTTCAGTGCCCTTGAATCTGCTCTCGAGTATATGGACAAGAACAATTATCAGGTGGACATACTTTTTCTTAACTGTGATAAGAACGAACTTGTAAACCGCTATAATTTTACTCGTTCAATACATCCTCTTTCAGATGAGGGCGGAACGCTTTTAGAATGTATTGAAAAAGAAATTAAAATTCTTGAACCAATAAAAAAACATTCAAGTTTTATGATTGATACTACGAAAATGCAATCAAAAAATATAAAAATATCTCTTGAACGTCTTTATGGTAACGGTAAAGAGGGGGATGTAAAAGTATACATTTCATCTTTCGGTTTTAAACGAGGAATACCTCTTGATGCTGACTTTGTTTTTGATGCAAGATTTTTGCCAAACCCATATAACGTTGCTGAATTAAGGGCACATTGCGGTCTTGAAGACGTTGTTCTTGATTATCTTAACTCTTTTGAGGAATTTAAAAAAACTGTTGAAATGATTTATCAACAATTAAAATATATTATTCCGAATTATACGGTTTCGGGCAAAATGGAAATGTTCTATGCCGTTGGTTGTACAGGCGGTTTTCACAGGTCTGTTGCCATTGCCGAAGCTGTTTCAAAAAAACTTACTGAAGACGGTTTTGAGGTTGTCTGTGAGCACAGAGACCTTGATATCGAAGGTGAAAAATGGAAAAATCTTTCACAACATTAACCAGATACGAGCTTGCAAAACGCAAATTTACAAAAGATACGCATCTGCTTGCCGAGCTTGCCGCATTTAGTTTTTCTTCAGGTAATATCAAGTTGGGCAGGGGCAGTTTATCACTTCAGCTTTCCAGTGAAAATGAAGAGGTAATTTTGCGCGTTGCAAGTATAATAAAAAAATTGTATAAAAATCAACCTGATATTCGCGCTGTTGAGAAGAATCAACCCAAAAAGCATACCGTTTACAGAATGGATATTATACCTGATTCGCCTGAAGGTCAGCTTTTATTTGAAATAGGGTTGCTGGAAGGTGTTTGCGAGGATTACAGTTTCGGCACACTGAATAAAAAAGTTTTTGAACCCGAAGGTTGTTTTGAAGCCGCGTTAAGAGGAGCTTTTTTAGGTTGCGGTGTCCTTTGTGACCCTGAAAAAAGCTATAGGCTTGAGTTCGTTCTTTCTCACGAAGAATTTAAAGAGTTTCTGCTTTCAAAGCTTAACGATATGGGTGTGCAGGCAAAATGTATTGAGCGCAAAGAACGTAATGTAATTTATATTAAGCAGATTGAATACGTTTCTGATACGTTAATACTTATGGGCGCGACCAATACGATGATGCAGCTTGAAAACATAAGTGTACACAAAGCATTAAAAAATGAAATGAATCGTTCCAATAACTGCATAGTTGCCAATATGGATAAGGCGGTAATGGCGGCACAGAAACAAATAGACGATATAAATGCTTTATTGAGTGCAAACGTAAAACTTTCAAAATCACTAAAAGAAGCCTGCGATTTGCGTCTTAATAATCCTGAAGCGTCACTGCAGGAATTGGCTGAAATAAGCGGTGATACCACTAAATCAGCATTAAATAAAAGATTTATCAAAATACGCGAAATGCGCCAGAATTTATAGAAAGGAGTCGGGCAATGGGTTTCGTTCATCTTCATACGCATACTGAATATAGTCTGTTGGATGGTGCTTCAAAAATTGAAGACCTTGTTATCGCTTGCAAAGAAGCGGGAATGGATGCCGTTGCCGTAACCGATCACGGCGTAATGTACGGTGCCGTTGAATTCTATAAAGCAGCGCAAAAACACGGTGTAAAGCCAATAATGGGTTGCGAGGTCTACGTTGCACCAAGAAGTCGTTTTGATAAAGCAGGCAAGGCTGATAAAGAATATGCCCACCTTGTTTTGCTTGCCAAAAACGAAGAAGGCTATCAAAATCTTATCAAGCTCGTTTCACTTGCTTTTACCGAGGGTTATTATTATAAACCTCGTATTGATTATGATTTGCTTGAAAAATATTCAGGCGGGCTTGTGTGCCTTTCTGCCTGCCTTGCAGGTGATATTCCTCAATATCTTTTAAACGGCAATTATGATGAAGCAAAAAATCTTGCGCAAAGATTAAAAAATATGTTTCCTGATGATTTCTATATTGAAATTCAGGATCATAATATTCCTGAACAACGTCAGATTCTGCCATTGCTTATAAAGCTTGCCCGTGAACTTGAACTTCCTCTCGTTGCAACAAACGACGTTCACTATATAAAAAAAGAAGATGCAGAAATGCACGACGTACTTCTTTGCATACAAACGGGCAAAATTCTCGAAGACCCTGACAGAATGAGGTTTTCAACAGAGGAATTTTATTTAAAAACAGAAGAGGAAATGTTTGAGATTTTCTCTAACGTTCCTGAATCCTTATCAAATACCGTCGAAATTGCCCGGAAATGCAATTTTGACTTTGAGTTTGGAAATATTCATATTCCGTATTATGAAGTGCCTGACGGACTTACTGCGGCGGAATATTTATATAAATTGGGTATGGAGGGATTACAAAAAAAGTATCCGTCAATAACCAATGAAATACAAGAACGCTTTGATTATGAATATAATATGATAAAGCGAATGGGCTACGTTGAATATTATCTTATCGTGTGGGATTATATCAATTATGCCAAAAGTGTTGATATTATAGTTGGTCCCGGTCGTGGTTCAGGTGCAGGAAGCCTTGTTGCCTACGCTATCGGCATAACTAATATTGACCCATTAAAATATAATTTGCTTTTTGAACGTTTCCTTAATCCTGAACGTGTAAGTATGCCTGACTTTGACGTTGACTTCTGCTTTGAACGCAGGGGAGAGGTTATCGAATACGTTAAACGTAAATACGGTGCCGACCACGTTGCACAGATAGCAACTTTCGGTACAATGAAAGCCCGTGCAGTTATTCGCGACGTAGGCAGAGTTATGAATCTTCCTTATGCCGACGTTGATAAAATAGCAAAAATGATTCCCAGAGAACTTGACGTAACTATCGACCGCGCACTTCAGGTAAATCCTGAATTACGCGACGCATGTCTTGAACCGCAAATAGAAAAATTAATTTTCTTTGCAAAACAGTTGGAAGGACTTCCGCGAAACTCATCAACACACGCCGCAGGCGTTGTTATATCAAAAAATCCCGTTGATACTTACGTGCCGTTGTGCGTAAACGGTGATATGGTTGCAACGCAGTACGTTGCAAAATATCTTGAACAATTAGGTCTTTTGAAAATGGACTTTTTGGGCTTGCGCACCCTTACCGTTATCCGCGATACTCTTGATTTCATTAAGGCACGAACGGGCGAAAAACCTGATCTTTCATCAATAAGTTTTGATGACCAGAACGTATATAAAATTATAGGTATGGGCGAGTGCGACGGTATATTCCAGCTTGAAAGCAACGGTATGCGTGCCTTTATGAAAGAACTTAAACCGTCTTGCTTTGAAGATATAGTGGCAGGTATCGCACTTTATCGTCCGGGCCCTATGGACAGTATTCCTAAATATATTTTCGGTAAAGAAAATCCTGAACAGGTTGAATATCAGCATCCCATAATGAAAAACGTTCTTGAAGTTACCTACGGTTGTATGGTTTATCAGGAACAGGTTATGCAGATAGTTCGCGACGTTGCAGGCTACTCATTGGGCAGAAGTGATATAATGCGTCGTGCAATGAGTAAAAAAGACCAAAAGGCAATGGAATTTGAACGACAGGTCTTTATTCACGGTCTTGAAGAAGAGGGCAAAATCACCGTTCCCGGTGCAGTCAGAAACGGTATTGATGAAGAAACCGCAAACGCAATATTTGATAAAATTGCAGTTTTTGCACAGTATGCTTTTAATAAATCTCATGCCGCGGCATATGCAGTGGTTGCTTATCAGACGGCATATTTAAAGTGTTATTATCCTTTGGAATTTATGGCGGCAATGCTCAACTCACTTTTAGGTGATGAAGATAAAACTGCACGTTATATCGGCTATTGTCGTGACCATAATATTAAGGTGCTTCCGCCTGATGTAAATACAAGTCTTTC
This sequence comes from Clostridia bacterium, assembly GCA_045648525.1. Classification (GTDB taxonomy): domain Bacteria; phylum Bacillota; class Clostridia; order Christensenellales; family QALW01; genus UMGS1322. Next base: position 19,130 of record JAZROC010000186.1, on the reverse strand, counting down.
GGGTTTTTCGCCCGTTGGAGCCGATTCTATCCGCTTTGGTTTAAGTGCCATAAAAAACGTTGGAATTTCAGGTGTAAAATCAATAGTTGATGAACGGATAAAAAATGGTGTGTTCACATCCCTTGATGATTTTGCTACGCGCACGGTGCATATGTCTGACGTTAATAAACGAATGGTTGAAAGTATGATAAAAGCAGGTGCTTTTGATTTTACTTCTTATTCGCGAAGAGCACTTTTAGGCGGCTATGAAGCTGTTCTTGATGGTGCGGCAAACAGAGCGAAAAATAGCCTTGAAGGTCAGCTTTCATTGTTCGATGACCTTAACATTGCACAGGAAGTTCAGGTGCAATCAATCCGCGAAATCGGAGAATATCCGCGTCTACAGTTCCTTGCGCTTGAAAAAGAAATGCTTGGTGTATATTTAAGCGGTCATCCGTTGGAAAGATATACAAAACAAGTTAAGGAAATTGGCTTCAATCTGTCAGAAATACGCGTTGAAATTGATGAAAGCGGTGAAAGCATAATTTCCGATGAAATGATGCGCCTTGATAATAAAGACGTAAAGTTTATCGGTATAATTACGTCAATCAGGAAAAAGGCAACAAAAAGCGGTTCAATGATGGCTTTTGTTACAATAGAGGATTTGTATTCATCAATAACGTGCCTCGTTTTCCCACAAGCTCTTCAGAAATGCGGAAAATTCATTTATGAAGATAACATCGTAACGGTTATGGGTAAATTAAGTATTCGCGATGAAGAACAACCTACAATCTTAATTAACAACGTTATGCCTGCAGTTGAAGATGATGAAACTGCCGAAGTTGAAGTATGGGTTAGAATTAAGGAAAGAGATAATTCAGGTATAGGTCAACTTCGCGTAATGGTCAATGATATAAAGGGAAAAGCGAAAATTATTCTGTATTATGAAAATGAGCGTCTTAAAGAAGAACTTGGCGTAAGAATAAGATATGACGATGACATAATAAACGTTTTAAAAGGTATGTTTGGCGAAGAAAATATCAAAATTTTAAAAAAATAAATTAAAATGTAGCCAAATAAAGATAAAAATGATATAATAAATTATTCGGATAATATTAAGGAGTACGCAAAAAATGGAAAAGAAAAGAATAGCAGTTCTCACAAGTGGTGGTGACGCACCCGGAATGAACGCCTGCATACGTTCAATCGTTCGTAACGGTATTGCTGCAGGCTTTGAGATGGTTGGTGTTATAAAAGGCTATAACGGTCTTATAACAAACGAAATGATACCTATGGATAACCGTTCCGTTGGTAATATCATCAATCGTGGCGGTACGATTTTACGTACTGCACGTTGTCTTGAGTTCAAAACTGAAGAAGGACAGAAAATCGCCCTTGAGAATATTAAGAAGAACAATATCTGCGGTGTTGTAGTTATCGGTGGTGACGGTTCATTCAGAGGCTGTAAGGCACTTACACAGTTAGGAATTCCCGCTATCGGTATTCCCGGTACTATTGATAATGACCTTGCATATACTGACTATACTTTAGGTTTTGATACGGCAGTAAATACCGTGCTTGATGCCATTACGAAAATCCGTGATACTATGGCAAGCCACGATCGAGTAAGTATTATAGAGGTTATGGGTAACAGATGCGGTGATATTGCTCTTTACGCAGGTCTTTGCGGTGGTGCTGAATATATTATCGTTCCTGAACTTAATTGGACTATTGAAGAACTTTGCCAAAAACTTGAACAAAGCAAAGCATCAGGCAAAACCTCAAGCATCGTAGTTGTTGCAGAAGGTGCGGCAAAAGGCGCGGCTCTTGCTGAAGAAATTAAGAAGAGAACCTCAATGGATACGAGAACAACCGTTCTTGGCTACATTCAGCGTGGCGGTTCACCCAGCGCAAGTGACGTTTTGCTTGCGAGCCGTTTCGGTGCATATGCAATCAACCTTGTTAAGCAGGGCATAGGTGGCAGATGCGTAGGTACAAAGAACAAGAAACTCTTTGATATGGACATTATTGAAGCATGTTCAATGACAAAAGAATTTGATAAAGAACTTTACGATATCGCAGAAATTCTTTCAAGGTGATAAAAATGAAACTTATTATAGATGCAATGGGTGGAGATAACGCCCCATACGAAATAGTTAAAGGTACCATTGAAACTTTAAATGAGCGCAACGATTTTTCAGTTATTTTCTGCGGTCAGGAAGAGAAAATTCAGGAAGAACTTTCAAAATACACCTTTGATAAGGAAAAAGTTGAAATTGTAAATGCAACTGAAGTTATTTCAATGGAAGAACATCCCGTTGAAGCAATCAGAAAGAAGAAGGATTCTTCAATGGTTGTAGGACAGTTGCTTTTGAAAGAAAAAAAGGGTGATGCCTTTATCACTTGCGGTTCAACGGGTGCCTGTCTTGCTTGTGCGCAACTTCGCCTTGGAAGAATAAAGGGTATAAACCGTCCTGCTCTTGCTCCGGTATTACCAAACGGAAAAAAAGGCGCAATGCTTATTGACTGTGGTGCAAATATGGACTGTAAGCCGATAAACCTTGCTCAGTTTGCAGTAATGGGCAGTATCTATATGGAAAAAGTTCTCGGTGTTGAAAATCCAAGAGTTGGTCTTGCCAACGTTGGAACTGAAGATACTAAGGGCAATGAACTTACAAAAGCATCTTTTGAGCTTATAAAAGAACAGAATTTAGTTAATTTTATCGGTAATGCCGAGGGCAGAGACCTTGTTGATAAGGTTGATGTTATGGTTGCCGACGGTTTTGCGGGCAATCTTATGCTTAAGGGAATGGAAGGCTTTGCTTCGTTTATGATAGGCACAATGAAGAAGAGCTTTATGTCCTCTTTAAGAACAAAAATCGGTGCATTACTACTTAAACCTGCATTAAAAGACCTTAAAAAAGCAATGGACTACAACGCTTATGGCGGCGCACCTCTTTTGGGTGTTGACGGTGTTGTAATAAAGGGTCACGGCTCATCAAAGTCAGATACTATGCACGCAAATATAATGCAGGCAATAAAAATGGTTCAGGCGGACGTTGTGGGTGTTATCAAAGAAAACATTCCCAATATGACCGTTAATGAATAAATCGTCTTTATATTTATTTTTTAGGAGGAAAAAACAATGTTTGAAGAAGTAAAAAATCAGATAGCAGAGCTTTTAGGTGTTGACGCAAGCACTATCACCGAATCAAGCGATCTTATTCAGGACCTTAAGGCAGATTCAATGGACATCGCTACACTTTTGCTTGAGGTTGAAGAAAACTACGGCATTGAAATCGAAGAGGATGAGATGGAAAATCTTAAAACCGTAGGCGATATTGTTAAGTACATAGGTTCAAAAAAGAACTGATTCTGAAGTGATGCACAGGCTCAAAAAAAGAGCCTGTGCTTATGCAGTTTTATGAGAGATTTAGAAGAAAAAATAGGATATGTCTTTAAAGATAAAGAACTTTTAAAACTTGCGCTTACACATTGCTCATACGGCGCTGAACATAATGTAAAACATAATCAGCGTCTTGAGTTTTTGGGTGATGCGGTTCTTGAAAACGTTGTAAGCAATTATATATATCATAAATTGCCCGATTATGATGAAGGCAGGCTTACAAGGCTTCGCGCTTCAATCGTATCGGAAGAACCCTTATCAAGCGCAGCAGAGCGTATTGAGCTTTATAACCATGTTCTTTTAGGTACGGGGGAAAAGGCATCAGGCGGTGCAAACAAGCCAAGTGTTTTGTCAGATACACTTGAATCGCTTTTTGCGGCAGTATATCTTGACGGCGGATTTTTTGAAGCAGAAAAGGTTATTCTTTCTGTATTGGATGAAACTTTAAAAGACCCAAAGGAAAGACCGTCTGACTATAAAACAGCGTTGCAGGAATATTTGTTCCGCAACGGCAACGTTAACGTTGAATACAAGCTTCTTTCAATGGTAGGTCCCTCCCATAACGCAACGTTTACCTCGCAGGTTTTGTGTAACGGTAAAGTTTTAGGCACTGGTACGGGCACAAGTAAAAAGCGCGCTGAACAAGCGGCAGCAAAAGAAGCATTAGATAAAATAAAAAAATAACTTTGGAGGACTCATGTTTCTAAAGAGATTGGAAGTGTTCGGCTTTAAATCATTTGCCGAGCGTGTTGATATCAGCTTTTCTAACGGCATAACAGCGATTGTAGGACCTAACGGTAGCGGCAAAAGTAACGTAAGTGATGCTGTGCGCTGGGTTTTAGGCGAACAAAGCGCAAAACAGCTTCGCGGTGCAAATATGGCTGACGTTATTTTCAAAGGTACTGAAAGCAGAAAACCTCTTTCGTATTGTGAAGTTTCACTTGTTTTCGATAATGAAGACAAGGGTCTTGAAATTGAATATTCAGAGGTTGTTATTACCCGCCGTCTTTACCGTAGCGGTGAAAGTGAATATTACATAAACCGTGCAGGTTGTAGATTAAAGGATATAATCACACTTTTTCAGGATACAGGTATAGGTAAAGAAGGTTATTCCATTGTCGGTCAGGGTAAAATTGAAAATATTTTGTCTGCAAAACAGGATGTGCGCCGTGCAGTTTTTGAAGAAGCGGCAGGTATCGTAAAATATAAGACAAGAAAAGAGGAGTCTGAACGCAAGCTTCAGCACACCTCTGATAATCTTATGCGTATAAATGATATTATTGACACTCTTGAAGAACGAATTGAACCTTTAAGTCAACAGGCAGAAACAGCAAAGGAATATCTTCAACTTCGTGAACAATTACGCAGTATTGAAGTTAATTTCTACCTTATCCAGAATGAGCTTGCAGTTGAAAGACGCAAGCAATATAATCAGCAATTAGAGGGTATCGACCAGGAAAGACAAGAAAAAACTGAACACGTTGAAAAACTTGTTGCCGAAAATGAAATTCTTGAAGGTCAGCTTAACGAAAAAGAAGCAGAATTAAGTGAAATTCGCCAAAAACTTCTTGAGCTTACTGCAGGCAATGAAAATCTTTCAGGTCATATAAGCGTTCTTGATGAAAGAATTCAAAACATTTTATCAGGCATTGAGCGTGTTAATAACGAGCTTGACAGTAATGAAAAACGCAAGAAGTCAATGGAAGATGCCATAAATGGTGATACTGGCGTAGAAGAAGAAAAACGCAAGGCAATAGAAGAAAAACAGGCAGAAATCAAAACTCTGGAAGAGGACGTTTCAAATAGAGAAGCAAGCCTTTTACAAGAAAGTCAAGAGCTTGAAAAGTTGAAGGCAGAAATGATTTCAAATATCAACAAGCTTTCAGACGTTAAATCAAATTTAAGCCGTTATGAAGCAATGAAGACAAGTGTTTCACAGCGTAAGGAAAAAATTTCACTTATGGCTGAACAGATACGTCTTCAGCGCACAAGCATTGATGAAGCTTTAAAGGAACAACTTTCCGATACGGAAGAATATGACAGAGAAAAATCTGCCCTTTTAAATGAAAAAGAGCAGTTAAAACAACAGTGGCAGCAGCTTTATATTGAAAGGGATAATGCTTCCGCCAACCTTTTAAATATCAAGCAGGAACTTAATGGTGCGCAATCAAGGTTAAAGGTACTGGAAGAGCTTAAGCGTGACCACGAAGGCTTCAATTTCTCCGTAAAACGTCTTTTGCAGAAAAGTGAGCAGGATTTGGAAATAAAATCCCACATTTGCGGTGTAATTGCGCAACTTATTTCTGTTCCTGAAAAGTATGAAGTTGCTATTGAAGCGGCATTGGGTTCTGCAATGCAGAATATTGTAACGCCTACCGAAGAAGATGCAAAAGCGTTAATTGAATTTTTGCGTAAAACTGATTCAGGCCGTGCAACGTTCCTGCCTGTTTCGGCAATCCGCGCAAGAGAAATGGATCAGAGGGAAATTCAGGCATCAAAAATTTCGGGTTCCTTTGGCGTTGCAAGCGAACTTATTACATATGATAATAAATATGCCGAAATTATTGGCAATCTTTTAGGCAGAACCATCATTTGTGATGACCTCGATACAGGTATTTCCATTCAGCGTGCGTGCAAACATTCACTTAAAGTCGTTACTTTAAAAGGCGACGTTATGAATGCAGGCGGTTCAATGTCAGGCGGTAGCCAGAGACAGAAAACTACCAGTATTTTGGGCAGAGAGCGCGAAATTGAAGAACTTAACAGCTTTATCAGTGATAAAAATAAAGAAATTGCACGTATTGAAGATATCGTTAATAATTTTGAAAAGCAGTATGCAGGTTTTGAAGAAAAAGTCAATGCGACAGATGAAAAACTTCATGGGCTTGACATCAAATTTGCTCACGATATCGAAAAGCTTAATAAGTTAAAATCAGATATGCAGGCAAGTATTGATTCTGAAAACGAGCTTAAAAACGAAGAAGAACAACTTAACGATACGCTTTCGGAAATTGATGCAGAGCTTGAAAATATCAATGCTATGCAGGGCAATTTTGAAAATTCAAATACTGAAAGTCAGGCAAGTATAAGTGCCCGTCAGTCTGAATATAATAAAAAACAGCTCGAAAAGGAAAAGCTTAACGAAAAACTTACCGATGCAAGAATTGAGTGCGCAGGCCTTGAAAAAGAGCTTGATGCAATAGTTAACAATGCACAGCGTATGGGTGAGCTTATCGAAAATCTTGAAGAAGCAAAAGTAAAACTTCTTGCTGAAGGCATTAAACTTGAAAAACAACTTGAGGAAGCAAAGAAGGAAAAAGAAGATGCAATTTCCAAAACAGGAAGTATGCAAAACGAACTTCTTGATGTTCAGAACCTTGAAAAGAATGAAGAAGCAAATCGCGAAAATATAAATGCGCTTTTAAAGGAAAACGAAGAAAAGCGCCGCAGGTTTGAACAGGAAATCTATGATGCAGGCGAAAGAAGACACAAGGTTGAACTTGCCGTTACAAAAGTAGATAATGATTTATCATATCTTGAAAACAGAATTTGGGAAGAATATGAACTTACTCAGGCAACTGCAGAAGAGTTCCGCGACCCTGATTTCAAGCAGACCGGTGCACAGACGGAAATTAATCGTCTTAAAAAGTCAATAAATGCTTTAGGACACGTAAACGTTAACGCAATTGAAGAATACGTTGAAACAAAAGAACGTTTTGACGACCTTTCAAGTCAACGTGATGACCTTGAAAAAGCCGCAGAAGATTTAAGACAGATAATTGAAGAACTTACCAAAAAGATGGACAAACAGTTTAAAGAACAGTTTGAACTTATCAATAAGCACTTTACCAAAACGTTCAGCGAACTTTTTGGCGGTGGTAAGGCAGAATTAAAACTTCAGGACGGGGAAAATTCGCTTGAAGCTGATATTGAAATTGTTGCACAACCTCCGGGAAAGAGTTTGCAGTTATTAAGCTTGCTTTCAGGTGGCGAAAGGGCATTGACGGCTATTGCAATTTTATTTGCAATGCTTAAATTAAAGCCTACTCCGTTCTGTATTTTAGACGAAATTGAGGCGGCACTTGACGAAGCAAACGTTGGCAATTTTGCAACGTATCTGAGAAAATTCTCACAAAATACCCAGTTCATTGTTATTACTCACCGTAAGCCCACAATGGAGGAAGCAGATAGTCTTTATGGTGTAGCAATGGAAGAAAAGGGCGTTTCAAAAATAGTTTCAGTAAAACTTACTTAAGGAGTTTTTATGGGTTTATTCGGAAAAGAAGGCTGGCTTTCAAAGTTAAAAGGCGGTCTTCAGAAGACAAAAGAAAATATTTCTTCAAAAATAGAGGATTTAATCAAGTATTATAAAGAAATTGATGATGAATTTTTTGAAGAACTTGAAATGATTCTTATTTCTGCAGATATCGGTGTCAGTGCAACTGAAGCCATATTAAATGAGCTTAAGAGCAGGGTAAAAGAGGAAAAAACGGGAAATACCGAACTTATTTACGGCTATTTAAGGGAAAGCATTTCTTCGATTTTGTCTTCAATGAAAAAGGTTGAAACACAGTTTCCCTTGCTAATGCTTGTTACAGGTGTTAACGGTGTGGGTAAAACAACAGCTATCGGAAAAATTGCCAACTATTATATAAAGGAAGGCAAATCGGTTATGGTTGCCGCGGCAGATACTTTCAGGGCGGCGGCAGTCCAGCAACTTGATGAATGGGCACAAAGAAGCGGTGCGCTTATTATAAAAGGCGCAGAAGGTGCCGATCCTTCATCAGTTGTCTACGATGCTATCGAAAGTGCAAAAGCAAAGAAAATTGACGTTCTTATTTGCGATACTGCAGGCAGACTTCATAATAAGAAAAATCTTATGGATGAACTTTCAAAAATCGGAAGAATTATTTCACAAAGATATCCTGAAGCAACAAGACAGAATATGCTCGTTCTTGATGCGACTACGGGACAGAATGCATTAATGCAGGCAAAAGGATTTTCCGAAGCAGTTGGTATTGACGGCATTATTTTAAATAAGCTTGACGGTACTGCGAAAGGCGGTGTTGCAGTTGCAATCGCTAAAGAAATGAATATTCCGATTATGTATATCGGGGTAGGCGAGGGCATTGATGACCTCCGTCCCTTTGATGCGGAAGATTTCGCCAAAAATATCATTTAATTTCGCTTGACAAATTTTTAATTTAGTTATATTATATGTGCTGTAAATCAAAAATGGTTTACAGCCTTTATTTTTGCGGAGGTGTTATTGGTGCTTGATGATGGTATAGGAATGGCAATTTTATTGGATACTTATGAAAAATTGCTGACCGAAACACAGGCAAGCATTTTTCGCATGCGCTATGATGAGGACCTTTCATTAGGTGAAATAGGTGAAATATTAAATATTTCCCGTCAAGCAGTGCGTAACACCATAATCAAAGGCGAAGAAAAACTTCGCTTTTATGAAGAAAACTTCAAAATAGTGAGCAAAGAAAAGGAAATAATAAAGATCGCGGAAATGCTTTCGCAAAATCCTGAAACACGAAAGTATTCAGAAATGCTTAAAAAAGTAACGGAGGAAATGTAATGGCTTTTGAGGGTTTAAGTGAAAAACTTCAAAAAGTATTTAAAGGTCTTAAAAGTCGCGGTAAACTTTCTGAAAGTGACGTTAAAGAGGCTATGCGTGAAGTGCGAATGGCACTTCTTGAGGCTGACGTTAACTTTGCCGTTGCGCGTGATTTTGTAAAAAAAGTAACCGAAAAGTCCGTTGGAGAGGAAGTTCTTAATTCTCTTACACCTGGTCAGCAGGTTATAAAAATAGTTAATGATGAGCTTTGTACTTTGATGGGTTCAACTCATTCAAAGCTTACTGTATCATCAGCTCCGCCAAGTATATATATGCTTTGCGGTCTTCAGGGTGCAGGTAAAACCACAATGTGCGCAAAGTTGGGCGGATACCTTAAAAAGCAAGGTAAAAAGCCACTTCTTGTTGCGTGTGATATTTATCGTCCCGCCGCTATTGACCAGTTAAAAGTAGTAGGTGCGCAACTTCAGCTTGCAGTTTTTGACAGGGGAACACAAAATCCCATAAAAACCGCTGAAGAAGCTATACAATATGCAAAAAGCTATCTTTATGACACGGTTATTCTTGATACTGCAGGTCGCCTTCATATTGATGAAAATCTTATGAATGAGCTTGTTGACATTAAAAAAGCAGTTCGTCCCACAGAAATTCTTCTTACTGTTGATGCTATGACCGGTCAGGATGCCGTTAACGTTGCCGAAAGCTTTAATGAAAAGTTAGGTATTGACGGTGTTATTTTAACAAAGCTTGACGGTGATGCTCGTGGCGGTGCCGCAATGAGCGTTAAGGCAGTAACAGGCAAACCTATCAAATTTTCAGGTATTGGCGAAAAGCTTACTGATATTGAGCCTTTCCATCCTGACAGAATGGCTTCAAGAATTCTCGGTATGGGTGACGTGCTTTCTTTAATTGAAAAAGCACAGGAGAATTTTGATGAAGCAGACGGTTTAAAACTTCAGGAAAAAATAAAGCAGAACAAATTTGATTTACAGGATTTTCTTGATCAGTTCAAGCAGATGCGCAAAATGGGTTCAATGAAAGATATATTAAAATCATTGCCGTCCATTCCCGGTCTTGATACCCAAAAACTCTCACAACAGGAAATTGACGAAAAACGTATAGATCGTTTAGAAGCAATCATTCTTTCAATGACTAAAAAGGAAAGAAAAAATCCTGATATTTTAAATGCTTCAAGAAGACGTAGAATTGCCGCAGGCAGTGGCACAAGCGTTCAGGAAGTTAACCAGCTTATAGCTCAATTCAATCAGACAAAGCAAATGATGAAGCGTTTCGGCTTGTTCGTAAAAGGCGGCGGCAGAAAAGGCGGATTCCCTAAATTTTGGTAAGTTAAAAACTTAAATATATAATTTTTTTATTGGAGGAAAATAAAATGGTAAAAATCAGACTTACAAGACTTGGTGCAAAAAAGGCTCCCTTCTATCGTGTTGTTGTTTCAGAAAGCCGTAACGCTCGTGATGGCAAGGCTATCGCAAACATCGGTTACTACAACCCCATGACAGATCCTGCTGAAATCAAAATCGACGTTGAACAGGCACAGGAATGGATCAAAAAGGGTGCACAGCCTACTGAAACTGTAAAGAGACTTCTTAAGATCGCAGGTCTTGAGTAATTAAGGTGATACTGTGGAAAATTTAGTTGAGTACATAGTTAAACAACTTGTTAACGAAAAGGAACAGGTTAACGTTACTCGCGTTGAACGTGACGATGCTACTGTTATCGAAGTTCGCGTTGCTCAAGAAGATATGGGCAAGATAATCGGTAAGCAAGGCAAAATTGCACGCGCAATCCGTACGGTAGTAAAAGCGGCTTCTTCAAAGGAAGAAAAACGCGTTATCGTTGACATTATCTAAAATATGGATTATATCAGAATAGGTATCGTCGCAAAACCTCAGGGTATTCGCGGCGAAATAAAAGTCAATAATCTTTCAGATACGCTTGAGCGTTTTTTGGACCTTGAGTATATTTTTGTTGAAGATAAGGGCAACTATATAAGATATAACGTAAAAGGCACTCGTCTTGGCGATGAGTGCGCCTTTTTGTTCCTTGAAAAAATATACGATCGTGATGCCGCAGAACTTTTGCGCAACAAGTATATTTGTGTTGACCGTGAACACGCAATAAAACTTCCCGAGGGCAGATATTTCATTTTTGACCTTATCGGTTGCACCGTTGTTACCGATGAATGTGTTGTTTTAGGCAAGGTTACAGAAGTTATGCAACCTGGTGCGAACGACGTTTACGTTGTAAAAAACGAAAAAGATGAAATTCTTATTCCTGCAGTTAAAAGCTTTGTTCTTGATATTGATATTGACAAAAAGCTTATCACTGTAAAAGGCGATATGCTTCAAGAGGTTGCTGTCTATGAAGATTAGTGTCCTTACAATTTTTCCTGAAATGCTCAAACCTATGATTGAAAGCAGTATTTTAGGCAGAGCAATTAAAAAAGGAATAATTGAAATTGAAGTAATCAATATTCGTGATTTTGCAGAAAGCAAACATAAAAACACCGATGACTATCCTTTCGGCGGTGGAGTGGGTATGCTTATGATGGCGCAACCTATTTTCTCTGCCTTTGAAAGCATTAAAACAGAAGATAGTGTCAGTATTTATATGTCACCGCAAGGCGAAACTCTTACACCCGATATTGCAAAAGACCTTTCAGGCAATAAGCACCTTATAATTCTTTGCGGTCATTATGAAGGCGTTGACCAAAGAGTGTTAGATAATCTTATCGACCGTGAAATCTCAATAGGGGATTACGTTCTTACCGGTGGTGAGTTGGCGGCACTTGTTGTTATTGATGCAACGGCACGATTTATCGACGGTGTTTTAGGAAGCGTTGACAGTGCTTATGAAGACAGTTTTTCCGATGGTCTTCTTGAGTGTCCTCAATATACGCGCCCTGCAGATTATAAAGGTATGAAGGTACCTGACGTTCTCTTAAGCGGAAATCACAAATTAATAACTGCGTGGCAACGTGAAATGCAGTTAAAAGTGACGCTTAAAAAGCGCCCTGACCTGCTTGAAAAGGCAGTTTTAACAAAAGAAGATTTAAAAATACTTGAAAAATTAAAAAATCAATAAAAAACGCTTGCTAAAAAATGTATCTTATGGTATATTATATTAGCTTAAATAATTCGGGTGGTCCGCTTGACCGTTAGCTTCGAGTCAATGAACATCTATGATAAATAAGGAGAAAAAAATGGAACTTATTAGAGCAATTGAAGCAGAACAGCTTCGCACAGACATTCCTGATTTCAACGTTGGTGATACCGTTAAGGTAATGGTTAAGGTTGTTGAAGGTAACCGTGAGAGATTACAGGCTTTCGAAGGCACTGTTATTGCTCGTAAAAACGGCAGCACTCGTGAAACCTTTACTGTTCGCCGTGTGGCTTACGGTGTTGGTGTTGAGCGTACATTCCCTGTACATTCACCCAGACTTGGAAGCATTTCAATCGTTCGTCGTGGTCGTGTACGCAGAGCTAAACTCTACTACCTCCGTGATCGCGTTGGTAAAGCTGCCAAGGTTAAAGAAATCCAGTAATAAAAGAGGGTGCGCAATCATTTGCGCATCTTTTTTTATGCCTATAATTTTTACTAAATTGTAAATTAACCTAAAAAAATATACTTTTTTCACTTTGGGTATTGACTATTATTAAAGAAAAGAGTATAATTGTTATGTTCTAATTATAAGGGGGTTTCTTATGAACAAGTTTTTTAATATGAACAGCTTATTTACAAAAATAATTCTGGCTGTCCTTGCTTTTTCGGTAATCGTATGTATATTCATTCCGTATATGCGTATTCCGGCAACTGATGCAATTCAGGATATTGACGTTGATGCAAAAATCATTGACCGTAAAATCGGTAGTGACCAGTTAACATTCAGCATAACTGAGTTCGTACATTCAACTTCTCCTGCTTTTGAACTTTATAAGGATAAGGATCTTACTGAAACTGTCAATAAGTCAGCTATTCCTTTACCTGAAAATGAGAATACATACTATTTTGCAACCTATGCATACGGTTATGACAGATATAACAAAAATGATGGTCTTAAGTCAAACCTTTTGGCTATCTATAAAATGGTATTAAAAAAGGATGCAAAGAACAATTCTCTTGTTAACGTAACAACAAATGTTCAGAAGAATGAAGCTGAGGGTATTGATGGCGTTATCGAAGTAACTGTTCCCAAAGCAACAAACTTTGACCTTATTAAGATTATTGATTCAAAGACAGCGTGGCTCAGACAGAAGACCGCAAAGCCTCAGGCTATTCCTATGAGCGATAAGAAAACTGAGGACGAACTTAAGAATATGACAATTCCCGTTGGCGGCAGTGAAGTTTTCTATGCAGCAATTTGCTTTGCGTCTGAAGCAAATCAGATGTATTGTCCTCTTGACGTTTATACTATTTACGTTGATCGTGATGCTTATAAGGAAACCTTACCTGTTGTTGGCGAAATCGGCGGCGGTATTATGTCAAAGGAAGTTAATGACAAGATGGAATTTTATGAGAAGGATTTATTTATGTTCTCATTTATGATTCTTTCAGCTGTTGCAACTATTTTTGCACTTACCATTCCTAACAAATTCAGAATTGTTGAACTTGTTGTTTCTGCTCTTTTAGGTCTTGGTCTTGTTGTTATTCCTGTTATTGATATTATATTCTACTCACAACATAAGTTTGAGTTTGATGCAGGTTGCTTTGTTCTTATTGCATTAGGTGCAATTATCATTCTTTGGTCTGTTTTTGACTATATCAGATGTACTGACGAATACAGAAAAGAACAAATTCACCTTTATGGCGATGACTTCTTCAGCAAAGAAAGAAAAATCAGAATGGCTGAAGAAAAGAAGATTAAGGATGCTGAATACAAGATTCAGCGCAAAGCTGACAAGGAAGCTATAAAGGCTTTCAAAGCAGAAGAAGCCGCAAAATTAGCTGCATATAAAGCAGAACAGAAATTAAAGAACAAGAAGTAATTTTAAAACCCCGAAAATTTTTCGGGGTTTTTTCAGAGGTAAAATATGCGAGTTGTTATCGGTATGTCGGGCGGTGTTGATTCATCGGTTGCCGCCTATTTGTTAAAACAGCAGGGCTATGACTGTGTCGGAATATTTATGAAAAACTGGGAAGAAGAGGGCGACCAATGCACTGCACAGGAAGATTATGACGACGTGCGTGCAGTTTGTGATAAAATTGGTATTCCGTATTATTCCGTAAATTTTGCAAAGGAATATTGGGACAAAGTTTTTGCAATTTTTTTAGATGAATATTCCAAAGGCAGAACACCTAATCCTGATGTTTTGTGTAATAAAGAAATCAAGTTTGATGCTTTTTTGAATTTTGCTCTTTCAATAAATGCCCAAAGTGTTGCTACGGGCCATTATGCCCGTCTTGAAAAAAGAGACGGACTTATGACGCTTTTAAGAGCAAAAGATATGAATAAGGACCAGACATATTTCCTTTATGCCTTAAATCAGAAACAACTTTCGCCTGTAATGTTTCCCATTGGCGATATTGAAAAGCCTGAATTAAGGGAAATTGCCCAAAAAGCAGGTCTTATTAACTGGAAGAAAAAAGATTCAACGGGTATCTGTTTTATAGGTGAAAGACGTTTTCGTGAGTTTTTAAGTACCTTCTTACCTGCAGGCAAAGGCGATATCTTATCTCTTGACGGCAAAAAAATCGGTACCCATGATGGTGCAATGTATTACACGTTAGGTCAAAGACACGGTCTTGGCATTGGCGGCAGTAATACTGGTAGCGGTGAACCTTGGTTTGTAGTTGATAAAGACGTAAAAAACAATATTGTCTATGCGGCGCAAGGGGAACATCCGCTTTTGTATTCGGTTTCTTCTGTTGCAAGTCAGTTGACGTTTATTCACGGTGAACCACCTAAAAAGAGCTTTGATTGTACTGCGAAATTCAGATATCGTCAACCTGACCAGCAAGTTCACGTTGAAATCGACGGCGATAAAATGCTTATTACACATAAAGAATCCCAGCGTGCAGTTACGCCGGGACAGTCTGTTGTTCTTTATGATTATGAGGTTTGCCTTGGCGGCGGAATTATAGATTCGATAAATCGTTAGTATAATCTTTTATTTCTTTAATATTCCAATGTTCAGGCAGCAGATTTTTGTATTTTCTGAAACGGCTGTCCATAAGAATAATAAAACCTTTATCATTTTCTTTACGTATAAGTCTGCCTGATGCCTGGCAGACTTTGTTTATTCCCGGGTACACGTATGCATATTCAAAACCTTTGTGATATTTTTTCTCAAAATATTCCTGAATATGAACGCGACTCTCATTAAATTGGGGCAGACCCACACCGACGATAATTATGCCCTTAAGGTTATTTATATCAATACCTTCGCCAAAATGACTACCCATAACTGCAAAAGCAAGAGTCTGGTTTTTTTCGGAAAAATTATCCAAAAATTCCTGTCGTATTTTTTCGTCAGAGTCATTTTGCTGAATTACAATTTCGCAATTCATAAAGGATGCTACTTCGCTCATAAACTTATATGATGGAAAATAAACGATAATGTTGCCACTGTAAAATTCTCTGCATTTTGTAATATTTTTTGCAATTTTTTCAAAATACGTCTCGCGGACAGTGTATCGGGTGTCAATTGAATAATCAGCAAGTACGGTCAGGTTTTCTTTTTTGAAGGGATACGGAGAAGAGTATCCAAAAACTTCACTTTCCGGCAAAATACTGTTTTTATAAAATTCGTATGGCGAAAAAGTTGCCGAATAAAAAATTGCAGAAAAACTTTTTTTAACACTTTCTTCAAGCATTGCTGATGGGTCAATGCATTGCAGATATAATGCGGAATCGCTACAATAAAGTCTGAACGTTTCTTCATTATAAAATTCAAAAAGAGTAACCAAGCGAATAAGCTCTTTTTGCAGAAAAATCGCTTCAGTGGGCACGTTGAATTTCTGTAAAACCTCGTTTATGACGTCGTTGTTATTAAGTATAGCAAAAGAAAGATTTTTTATATCTTCAATCTTTTGGGTTTCTTTGTATTCTTTTATTATTTTATTAAGTTGCGTAAGAATTTTTCCAAATGATTTATATAATTTGCTATCTTTCTGGAAAAGTTTTTTTGCTTCTCTTAAATCGGATTGATATAACGTAAAACTGTACATATCGCGGCCGCGTTCGATAAGATTGTGCGCTTCGTCAATAAGAAAAATATACTTTTCGTCAAAATCAAAAAATCTTCTTAAATATACTACGGGGTCAAATAAATAATTGTAATCGCAAATTATAACCTGCGCTTCTAATGCAAGGTCAAGAGATAATTCATAAGGGCAAATTTCATATTTTTCAGAAAATTCTTTTATATTTTTTGCAGTGTAGTTATCCTCTTTAAGCATTTGGGGCAGGGCATTATGAACTTTTTCATAATAATTTAGGGAATAAGGGCACTTTTCAGGAGAACAATCCTGTATTTCCATTGGGCAACACTTGCTTTTGGCACTGATTGTACAACTTTTGACTTTTAAACCTTTTTGACGCATCAAATCCAATGCCTGTTCAGTTACTGTCATCGTCTGATTTTTCGCGCTTAAACAAAAAATCCTTGCATTGTCATCACTTAAATATTTTATTGCAGGGAATAATGCCATTGCGGTTTTTCCTGTTCCGGTAGGCGCTTGAAGAAACAAATTTTTATTTTTTAATATTGCCGAGTAAATTTGTGCCGCACCTTCCCGTTGACCAATTCTGAATTTTTCAAAAGGAAAGACCAGTGTTTTTGCCGTTTCAGATAATGTTTTCTGACTATTGATTCTTTGGGTGACAATAGAAGCGTATTCATCAAGCATATTATAAAAGAAGCCTTTTAAAGCATCAAAATCAAAGGTATATTCAAAATCGACTATTTGTTCGTCTGTCAGACAAAAATAGCTTAAACGGCACTTTATTTCCGTTAAATTCTGTTCTTTTGCAAAGATAAAGGCATAAATCATCATTTGTGCTTTGTGGGCAAGCTTTAAAGGTTTTTCAATGCTTTCAAAAGAAACGTAAGTAGATTTTATTTCGTGAACGAACCAGTTTTTTGAATCAAAGAAAATTCCGTCGGCGCGCCCCTGAACTTTAATTTTAAAACTGTCAAATTCTTCAATAATTTCTAAAGGTACCTCGCGCTGATATTTGATTTTTTCGTTTTCTTTGTATAAATTCTGAAGCTTTTTATGCGCACGTGTACCCTCAAACATTCTGTCAACAGAGGGCATAACGCCTAATGAGCCCTGCGGGAAACAAAATTCACTTAATTCGCCTGCTGAAATCTGAATAAGCATTGATGCACCTCCTCTTTTTTTTCATATTATATCATCTTTGAAATTTTGTGTAAACAGTAATTGACTTTATAAAATTAAAATGGTAAAATAAATAATGTAATGCAACAAAAAAAGGATAGATTTTATGCGTAAAAAAGCAGAAATTATGGATAGTGACGGCATAAACCGTGCATTAATACGTATTTCACACGAAATTACTGAAAAAAACAGCGGTGCAGAAAATCTTGTAATCGTTGGTATTAAACGCGGGGGAATCCCTTTAGCAAAAGTTATTCATAAAAAAATAGCTGAAATCGAAGGTGTTTCTCCTGAATATGCCGAACTTGATACTTCGATGTATCGCGACGATATTATTAAGCCTGAAAAATATGAAAAGCAAAAAATCAACGTTGACGGCAAAAAAATAATTCTTGTTGATGACGTTATGTTTACAGGCAGAACGGTCCGCGCCGCCATTGATTGTCTTATGGATATCGGAAGACCTCAATGCATCCGTCTTGCTGTTTTAATTGACAGAGGGCACAGAGAACTTCCGTTTAGGGCAGACTACGTAGGCAAAAACGTTCCCACAAGCCTTGATGAAGTTATAAAGGTCTTTACAGATGAGTTTGATAACGACCAATGCGTCGTATTATATGAAAAATAAAGGAGAATAGTTATGAAAAAATCAATGAAAATTTTGACTTTCTTTGTTGCTCTTGCTATAATTTTTTCAACAATTCCTGTGGCAATTAGTGCCGAAAAAAATGACTCTTTTTTTGTAGGCAGGGAAGGCTTATCAAAAATGCCCAATGCTGTGGCTTTGTTATACGCTTATGATAAGATAGCGGAAGGTGTAGAAAACACACTTGAAGAAATCGACATTTACGATGACGTGCATCCTCTTTCTGAAGATGAACTTCTTACGGTTGTAACTGCTTATCGAGATGACTATGCCGAGCATTTCTGGTTGGGAAATACTTGGTCATATTCAATGTATTCTGAAAATGAAGTAATTGCCTTCAAACCCTCGTATCTTATGAATGGTACTGAACTTGAAAATGCAAGGGCAGAATTTGATGCGGTTGTTGACGAAATCCTTGCAGGTGTAAACAATTCAATGAGTGATTACGAAAAGGAATTATATTTCCACGATAAAGTTGCTCAGATAGTTACTTATAACGAGGCAACAAACGCTCACAACGCATACGGCGCACTTGTAGACGGTGTTGCAGTTTGTGAAGGCTATGCAGAAGCGTTTCAGGTGCTTTTACATAAAGTGGGCATAAGGTCTTATCTTGTTGAAGGCTCAAGCATAAATCCCTCAACAGGACAGCCTGAAGGTCATGAGTGGAATGCGGTTGAAATTGATGGCGACTTTTATTACGTTGACGTTACGTGGGACGACCAAGGCGAATATATCTTCCACGCATATTTTAACGTACCTGAAAGCATACTTACTAAAGACCACGAAATCGATATTGTAGCATACGAAAGACCTGAATGTGCTTCAACTGAAATGTTTTATTTTAATGTTGAAGGCGGAATAATAGATGATCTTAACGTTTCAGATGTAAGTGCAATCTTTAACGGTGGCTATTATGGTGAATTTTATTTAAACAGTGATGTGGATTTCTACACTTGGTTTAGAGAAAATGTATATAATATCGTTAAGGAAATAGGAATAGCAAATAACGTTACTTCTTATGGATATATTAACCTTAGTAGTGAATATAAAATTGTATTTACTCCATTAAATCCCGTAACACCCACACCAACACCCACACCAACACCAACACCCACACCTACTCCGACGCCCACACCGGTGCCTAC
>JAZROC010000185.1:0-2947 GCA_045648525.1 Clostridia bacterium | reverse complement strand
CTCCTTCAAGCACGTAAGCCCCACCTCCGCGGCTGTTGGTATTCCCCTTTCCGAAAAGCTCAAGAAGGCTTGCTTCGTTGACGATATCGAAGGCCTTGACGAATCCCCCCTCGCCTGTGCATACGCAAGAGCAAGAGGTACTGACAGAATGTGCTCCTTCGGTGACTGGGTAGCTCTCTCCGACGTTTGCGACGTTACCACCGCTCTCATGATCAAGCGCGAGGTTTCCGACGGTATCATCGCTCCCGGCTACGAGCCCGAGGCTCTTGAAATTCTCAAGGGCAAGAGAAAGGGAGGCTACAACATCGTTAAAATCGACCCGAATTACACTCCCGACCCCATCGAGCATAAGCAGGTTTTCGGCATTACCTTTGAGCAGGGCAGAAATAATTTTGAAATCAACAAGGAACTTTTACAGAACCTTGTTACAAAGAATAAAGAACTTCCCGAAGAGGCAGTTCGCGACCTTATAATTTCACTTATTACACTTAAATATACACAGTCAAATTCAGTTTGCTTTGCTTATGACGGTCAGGCTATCGGTGTTGGCGCAGGTCAGCAGTCAAGAATTCTTTGCACCCGTTTACCAGGCACAAAGGCCGATACCTGGTCCCTCCGTCAGCACGATAAGGTATTAAATCTTCCTTTCAAGGCAGAGCTTTCACGTCCTGACAGAGACAACGTAATTGACGGTTATATCAATAAAAACGAAGAGGACGTTTGTGCAGACGGCAACTGGGAAAAATATTTCACCCAAAAGCCCGAACCTTTAACAGATGCCGAAGCAAAGGCATATCTTGCTTCTATCGACGGTGTTGCACTTGGTTCCGATGCTTTCTTCCCCTTCTCTGATAACATTGAACGCGCAAAGAGAAGCGGTGTTAAGTATATTGCTGAACCCGGTGGTTCAATCAGAGATGATCTCGTTATTGAATGTGCAGACAAATATGGTATGGCAATGGCATTTACAGGTATGCGCTTGTTCCATCATTAAGGAGAAATTATGAAGATAATGGTTGTTGGTGGCGGCGGCAGAGAACACGCCATCATAAAAAAACTTAAAGAAAATAAAAACGTAACCGAAATTTATGCCGTTCCCGGTAACGGTGGTATGGCAGAGGATGCTACTTTGGTTGATATCGGTGCAAAGGAAATTGATAAAATCGTTGATTTTGCAGTTAAAAACCGTATCGACTATGCAGTAGTTGCACCTGATGATCCCTTGGTTTTAGGCGCAGTTGACGCATTGGAAAAAGAAGGAATTCCTTGTTTTGGCCCTAAAGCCAATGCGGCAATCATTGAAGGCAGTAAGGTTTTTTCAAAAAATCTTATGAAGAAATATAACATTCCCACCGCACAGTATGAGGTATTTGATGACGTTGAAAAGGCTCTTAAATATCTTGAAACTGCACCTATTCCTACGGTTATTAAGGCTGACGGTCTTGCATTGGGTAAGGGCGTTATAATTGCTATGACTCGTCAGGAAGCTATTGACGCAGTTAAAAGTATGATGGAAGACAAGGTTTTCGGCGCAAGCGGTGATAATATCGTAATTGAAGAATTTTTAGAGGGACCTGAAGTTTCAGTTTTATCCTTTACTGACGGCAACATCGTTGTGCCTATGATTTCTTCAATGGACCATAAGCGCGCAGGGGATAATGATACAGGTCTTAACACAGGTGGTATGGGCACCGTTGCACCAAACCCTTATTATACTGAAGACGTTGCAAAGGAATGTATGGAGAAAATCTTCATTCCCACGATTAATGCAATGAAGTCTGAAGGCAGAACCTTCAAAGGCTGTCTTTATTTCGGACTTATGCTTACGAAAAACGGTCCTAAAGTTATTGAATACAACTGTCGTTTTGGCGACCCCGAAACGCAGGTAGTTCTTCCGCTTTTAAAAAGCGACCTTTTAACCGTTATGCAGGCAGTTACCAATGGCGAGCTTGATAAGGTTGACGTAAGTTTTATGGATAAAAATGCCTGCTGTGTTATTATGGCATCAAAAGGCTATCCTCAAAGCTACAAAAAAGGCTTTGAAATGAATATTCCCGATGAAATTAAGGATAATGTTTACGTTGCAGGCGCAAGCTTGAAAGACGGCAAGCTTCTTACAAACGGCGGTCGAGTTTTAGGCGCAACTGCGGTAAGCGATACCCTTGAAAATGCTATAGCTGATGCATATAAGCTTGTTAAGAAAATTTCCTTTGAAAACGCTTATTACCGTAATGATATAGGCGCAAGGGCATTAAAGGCAAAAGGAGAATAATATGGTTTTTAGAGTTTTTGTAGAAAAGAAAAAAGAACTTGCCAATGAAGCGAAAGGTCTTTTGGCAGAAGCCAACAATTTGTTGGGTATTTCCAATTTAAAGGACGTTCGTGTAATCAACCGTTACGATGCGGAAAATATTACGGAAGAACTTTTCAACTATGCAAAAAAGACGGTTTTTTCAGAGCCTCAGCTTGATATCGTAACTGACGATATTTCTTCTGACGGTGCAATAGTTTTTGCAGTTGAATTTTTACCCGGTCAGTTTGATCAGCGTGCTGATTCTGCCGCACAGTGTATTCAGATTATTTCTCAGGGCGATAGACCTTTAATCAGAACTGCGAAGGTTTACGTGCTTTATGGAGATTTAACTGAAGATGAAATTGCAGAAATCAAAAAGTATGTTATCAACCCCGTTGAAGCAAGGGAAGCAACTTTGGATAAGCCCGAAACCTTAAAGGTTAATTATGAAATTCCAACAACAGTTAAAACGTTGGATGGCTTTATCAAACTTGACCGCGCAGGTCTTGAAGCTTTCGTTAAGGAATACGGTCTTGCAATGGATGCGGACGATATTGCTTTCTGTCAGCAGTATTTCATTTCCGAGAAGCGTGATCCTACCATTACCGAAATCCGTATGATCGATACCTATTGGTAAGTCGGATCGTAGCCATG
>JAZROC010000184.1:0-2972 GCA_045648525.1 Clostridia bacterium | reverse complement strand
AGACCGCTTGGCCTCCGACTTGAAGGAAAATGCCGGGGCCAATAGTGTTTGCTCTGCAAGGTACTAAAGGTGTACGTGATTTAAAGCTTGTTAAAGCGTTCTGCTCAACTGTAAGGGGATGAATTTTTGCAGCAATTCTGTAGGGCTGACTCTTCCATTCAGCTTCAGTTGCATAGTCTTCAGCGAAGTTGGGTTCCCAGAAAGCTATATGGCACATTCTGCCGATGCCGTAAACAAGAACGAGCTTTGCGCCTTCGTCCTTCAATTTTTTGATTTTTTCAGGATATGTAGGAAGATTTTCCTTTGTTGCAAAATTTCTCTGTGTAACGGGTACGGTAAGTTCTCCAAGGGGATTAAACAATGCCTGCTCCATTGCGTATTGGAATGCACCGTGGTTGTCGGGAGCAAGAGTGTTGCCTTCGGAGTCTGCCCATTCATCCATATTAAAGGTGTAAACGTGCTTGCAGTCAACCTGCCACTCTTTTAAGAAATAAACAACCCATTTGTACATACCCATAGGACCAACGGGAAGTATGAAAGCAACCTTTTTGTTTGCTTCCCCTGCTTTTCTGATTTCCATTGCAATTTCGTGACCCATATAGGTTTCAAACTCGCCTAATGTATCGCACTGAACAGGTGTGAAATTATCATTCCAGAAAGCCTGTCTTTCGGTGATTTTTTCGGGTGCGTCGATGCAAGCATCAATTTTTGCAAAATCCCAACCTGCAGGATAGAAATTTTCTAATGCTGAGCCTTTTACTGTTGAATTAAAATCCATAATCATTTTCTCCTTTTAAGGTAAATATCTTTTTGTTGTGCCTTTTAAATAAACCTGACATTGTCTGAAACCTTCTGCATAGTCTGCACCGCATTGGAAACCGCGATAACGGCAACAGGTTTTTACCATATCAGGAAAATCTATGTGGTCGTGGTCGCGCATCCAGACAATCTGCGATTGGTGACAATTAAGCATTTCCAGCTTTTTGTCGATATATGGCGAAACGTCAACGTATTCGGTGGGGTTGAAGTTAACGCCTGCAAGAGTGTCCATATAATAAACGGGAACCATTTTTGCCCTGCCCTCAACACCTGTGTGGTAGTTGGGCAACGTTGCGGCAAAGCACGCATCAAAAACAAGACGTGAAGTTGCCGTATGGTCGGGCATATAGTCGTTGGGGTCGTGGGTAATAATAAAATCAGGGTTTACGCTTTTTATTACGGAAACAACTTTATCGCGTGCTTCCTTGTTATTGTCGTAAATATCAAGGTCGTTAAAACCGCCCCAGATAACCTCGAAACCGCCTAAAGCACCGCTTCTTTTTGCTTCGTTGGCGCGCATAACGGTAAGTTCGTCAGGGGGAATAATTTCGTGACCGAGATTTCCGCTTGAAAGATGACATACAACGACTCTGTCGCCTCTTTCCTTGCACTTCAGTAACGTGCCTGCGCAGGCAATCTCCATATCGTCAGGATGAGTAGATACAACTAATACTGTGTACATTTATAAAACCTCCTTTTTATTATATTTTATAATTATTTTTATTGCAATAAAAGGTATAATAAGATATAATACTTATAAAATCAGGTAAAAGAGGACGTTATGGAAGAAAATTTTAAAAAACATAGCTTTGAAACGGTAATTTCCGTTAAAAAAATAGTTACCGCCTTTTATATGGAACTTTCAAAGGATTTCTATTATCCGGGCGAAAGTCACGATTTCTGGGAACTGGTGTACATTGACCGCGGTGAAATGGTGTGCACCGCAAAGGAAAATCGGTTTATATTAAAAAGCGGTGAGCTTACTTTCCATAAACCCAACGAGTTTCATAATCTTTCAGGAACGGGCGAAAGCGTACCTAACGTGTGCATAATTACCTTTGAATGTAACAGCAGTGCAATGAAGAATTTTGAAGGTAAAATTTTTCACCCCGATAGTGATGAAAAGGGGCTTATTTCCTTTCTTTTAAAAGAAGCTCTTTCCTGCTACGATATGTTTGATAAAAGCAATCCTCTCGTACAAAAACTTGTAAAACGTGACGATGCACCTTTCGGTAGCAGTCAGCTTACGAAAAATTATCTTGAAGCACTTTTGATAAAGCTTCAGCGAAGTGAGAAAAGCGAAAGCAAAATCAGTCGAAATTTAATTGACGGTATGCACGTGCCCTTTGAGGTTGATGAGATTATCCGTTATTTAAACAATAACGTTTATTCACGTGTAACCATAAAAAGCATTTCAGATTTTTTGGGAAAAAGTGAAAGTTCCATAAAAAAACAGTTTTCAGCCTTTATGAAAACGGGCGTAATCGAGTATTTCCGCGATTTAAAAATCCGCGAGGCAAAGCGTTTAATCTGTGAAAATAAATATAACTTTGCCGAAATTTCCGATATGCTGGCTTTCGATACACCCCAGTATTTTTCAAAATGCTTTAAAATGCGCACGGGGTTTTCACCAAGGGAGTATAAAAAGTCAGTAATAAAATAACGAGCGCGAGAAATCTTCACAACTGCGGGTTGCATGCGGTATAAACGTTCAGTCGTTTACCATTATGTAAACTCCTTCGCGTTTACCCTTTGCGCCCCTGATTTGTGAATTTTCTCGCACTCTTTAGTTCGCGGTTTAATATATGAGAAATCTTCACATTACTGTGTTGCGGCAACCTTGAATGCTCGGTCATTTATAAAAAGTCGGTAATAAAATAACTGAAAAACGGCAGAAAACTGCCGTTTTATTATTTTTTGCTCTTTGTTGTTGATGAAATTATATATTTAGGTCTGCCCTTGATTTCCTCATAAATTCGGGCAATATAATAACCGATAATGCCAAGGCTTATCATAATTATGCTACCGATAAAAATGGTTATGATGATAACGCTTGTCATACCCTCAAGGGCTCTGCCTACGATTTTGTCAATATGCGCCCATATACCGAAAATAACCGATATTATAAGCATTACAATGCCAAGCACGGTAAC
>JAZROC010000183.1:0-12417 GCA_045648525.1 Clostridia bacterium | reverse complement strand
ACTTCAACGACAAAAAAATAAACGATATTTCAGAGCTTCTTGATTTATGAAAAATAAAGGACTTTTTAAAAACATAATCACACTTGCCTGGCCAACTATGCTCGAACAGCTTATGCAAACGCTGGTGCAGTATATTGACTTGATAATGGTTGGTTCTTTAGGAACCGTTGCAACTGCGGCGGTAGGGTCAACAACTACTGTCAACTGGCTTGTAAATTCATCTGTTTCCGCTATCGGCATTGGGTTTTTGGCATATATCGCAAAAGCCTTGGGCGCACGGGAAACCGAAAAGGCAAAAAAAGCGTCGGCTCAGGCGGTACTTGTAACGCTTGTTGCAGGTATTGTTTTTACCGTGCTTACGGTAGGCTTAAGCAGTTTCGTGCCGGTCTGGATGCAGGTAGATGAACACGTGCAAAAAATTGCGGCACAGTATTTTCTGATAATATATGCGCCAATGCTTTTCCGTGCGGCAACAACGGTATTTTCAACTGTTTTAAGGTCAGCAGGGGATACTAAAACACCCATGCGCGCAGGGGTTGTAGTAAACGTAGTCAATATCGTTCTCAACTTCATACTTATTTATCCTACGCGACAGATAGAGGTTTTTTCTCAAAAAATTACTATTTTCGGTATGGATATGGGTGTTATCGGTGCGGCAGTTGCCAGTGCCGTTTCCTTTGCAATAGGTGGAATTTTAATTACCGTTGCGCTTTTTAAACATCCGCTTATTTCACCTAAACATCAGAGAATGTTGCCTGATAAAAGCATTTTATTGCCCTGCTTGAAGGTTGCCTTACCCAATATGTTACAAAGGATAACAACGTGTCTTGGCTACGTTTTCTTTGCCGCAATGATTAATTCCTTAGGCGAAATTTCAACTGCGGCGCATACCGTTGCAAACACGGTGGAATCGGCATTCTATATTCCCGGCTACGGTATGCAGACGGCAGCGGCAACTCTTGCGGGTAATTCTTTAGGCGAGAAAAACAGCGAAAAATTAAAAAAATTGGCTAAATTACTTATCATAATTGAAACGGTGCTTATGATTTTGTCGGGCACGTTACTCTTTATCTTTGCGCCTAAAATGCTTACGCTTTTTTCAAAAGACACGCAGGTTATTTTGCTTGGTACAACCGTTTTAAGAATGGTAGCCTTGTCCGAACCGTTTTTTGGAATTTCCATTATTATGGAAGGCATGCTTCAGGGGATGGGCAAAACTTTCGAGCCGTTTTTGTATAACGTAATCGGTATGTGGGGCGTGCGCATAGTAGGTACGTTTGTGTGCATCAACTATTTTTCCTTTGGCCTTGAAAGTGCCTGGGCTTGTATGATAGCGCATAATCTTTTGCTTTGTGTTTTGTATATCATATATTGGACTAAAAAACGCAATAAGTTCATATAAAAGTAGAATAATTACATAGACAAACGAGAAAAAATTGTTTATAATATTTGTACAAATTTTTAAGAAAGGAAAGATTATATGAAAACAATGTTATCGATTCTTCTTGTCATTGCAATGTTGATATCTTGTTTTACAATGGTATCATTTACAGCGCAGGCGGCAGAGGATACTACCGACGCACTTGGCAAAGAAATTCTTTATACAGAAGATGCTACATCAACATGGATGCGCAATAGCAAGGCAGGTATTGGAAACTATGCTGATGGTACGCACACAATTACCTATACTATTTTTAATAAAGGTACAACCGATGTTAGGGCAATGCTTTTATTGCAAAAAGGTTGGGACTATTATAATAGTAATGATGGCCATAATGACAGGCTTGTTACAGTTCCGGCTGGCGGGTATGCTGATGTTAGTTACACCTTTACCGTAACTGATGGGCAGATTGTTGGTGGTATCAATTCAAGTGCCCTTTCTGAAGCAACTCTCCGTTTTGACGTTAAAGCAGTAAGCACAGGCCTTGGTGTTATTCCCGCAGGTACTGAACTTATCATTAAGTATAACGGTGCTGATGATATTGCAAGAGGCATCGACCACGTTACAAACTCTGCTATGAAACTTTCAGACGTAACAGAGCTTCCTCAGGAAGGTAAAAAGGTTGTTTCTAACGGTAAAGTTGATCATTACCTTTACAGCCGTCTTAATGCAGGTGTAACTCAATTTGTTGAAGGCACACACAAGATACAGTTTGTTGTTTATAACCCCAATAGTTATGATATTACAGTTAACTTCTATTTACAGAATAACTGGTCAGGCTTCAACGAAAGTTATGCTACCGGAGAAGAAAAATTGCTTAAAGCAGGCACAAAGGATTTGTTTACTGCAACCTATACAGTAACAAGCGGTGCTGTTGGCACACTTACCGAACCTACAAAACTGTATGTTCGTCTTGATGTTTCTAATAGTGAAGACAACCAGACAGACGGAATTCCTGACGGTGTAAGCTATTATGTACAGCCTTATAATGATAATGCTGTTAATGCTTATAACAAATTAACAAGCGTAACCCATTATTATGGCACTGATGAAACTAAACCTTCACCTGCACCAAGTTGCAAAGTTTCAAATGCAATTTGCCCTGATTTTGACTTTATTTATAAAACCGTTGACAATGGCGATGCTGAAAACGGCACGAAAAATTGGGCATCGTGGAATGGTGGCGCAATAGAGCTTTCAACCGATACAAAAACAGGTAATGGCAATTCAATTCATTTCCACAAAGCATCAGGCAGATGGTCAACACCTACCTTCCAGGTACAAAATGCCATCCTTCAGGATGATGAACTTATGTTAGGCGGTGA
Source organism: Clostridia bacterium (assembly GCA_045648525.1). GTDB lineage: Bacteria > Bacillota > Clostridia > Christensenellales > QALW01 > UMGS1322. The sequence continues at coordinate 9,651 of JAZROC010000183.1, read as the reverse complement.
AGGCGCAGGTACTTATATCGTAACTTACGATGCAAAAGCAAGTGCTGAATTTAAGGCAAATGCTACAATCGGCGCATCAAAACAGCATAAGACTGCGGCTCAGGTTGCAGAACTTTGCGGTGGCGCATCAACAGATTACGTTCAAACCTACGTAGGTGGTGGCACAGCTACAATAGGCACGGAATGGAACACTTATACTTCCACCTTTAAAATTTCCGAAAAGTATATTAAGACAATTCAGGCGCTTTATAATGCAGGATACACAAACGCTTATCAGCTTGATTTACGTTTTGACGCTTCAAACGGCAGTTATTTGACCGAGCAAACAACAGAACTCTGGATTGATAACGTACAAATCAGTTATTATGAAGAAAGCGACGAGCCCGTTGGTATTGTTTATACTGCAACTAAAGCGGAAACGGCTCCCCATCTCATTTCCAGCACTTCAGGCGGTATTTTCAACGCATCTAACGTTAAAGACGGCAAGGTTACTTTCAAAAAGTACGTGTTTAATGAAACAAACGAAGACCTTCAGTTTAAATTTATCTTGCAGGTTGCTGACGGCAACTGGGTAACACCTTCAGGCGGTTCTGCAACTGAGTTCCTTATTGAAAGAAATAGCGGTGCGTGGATTGAAGCAAGCGTACCTGTTGATGCGGATAATAAGGTTAAGACCAGTAGCGGAAATACCTTTGACGTTTCAAAACTCTTTATCAGATTCAGTTTCACAGGTGCAGTTTCCGTAGGCACGAAATTAATTATTGCTTGTTCTGCTGACGAAGCCGCAGCACTTGATAAGAGCATCAGTTCTAAAAACTCTTGTTTCTCAAAGGCTATGACCTATGATATGAAGTACACCAAGTATCCTGATGCAGAGGATAAGACCGTTGACCCTGATTTCCACGTAAGCGGTGCATTCTCAAGCGATATGGTGCTTCAACGTGACCGCCTTGTTCCCGTTTGGGGCGTAGCAAAGAAAGATATCGGTAAAGAGCTTACCGTGACCTTTGGCGGTCAGACAAAGACGACAACCGTTGCTTTAGACGGTACTTGGACAGTTACTCTTGATAAAATGAGTGCAAACAAGAATCCCCAGGAAATGGTTATTACCTGCAACGGCAAAACACAGACCCTTAAGAATATTCTTGTTGGTGACGTGTTCTTTGTAGGCGGACAGTCAAACGCTGAAAAGACACTTGCAGCTTGCGGTGCGGTATATTCCGATGATTATAAGACGGCACTTATTGATTCTGCTGAAGGCAACATCCGTCTTTTCAGACAAGGCAAAACTGATACAACAGTAGATAAAACCTGTTGGGATACACCTCAGGCAGAGCCCGTAAACGGCAACTACTGGACAACTGAATCACTTTTCAGGGCAAACAATTTCTCAGCAATCGGTTTCTTCTTTGCACATAAACTGTATGATGCTATTGACGTTCCCGTTGGTATGGTTATGGTTGCTTCAGGCGGTTCACCTTTAAGCCAGCTTATGAGTAAGGAAGCATCTGAAGAAGCAGAATATTATCGTTATGAAAACTCAATTCCCGTTTCAGCAATGTATAACTCACTTATGCACCCCTTTATTAAAATGAGCTTCAAGGCTATGCTCTTCTATCAGGGCGAAAGTGAAATGGGTCTTGCAAAGAGTGATTACGGCAAGTACAACGAATATCTTAAGATTTACGTTGAAGATTTAAGAGAAAAGAACGGCTATGATTTCTCATTCTATAACGTTCAGATCTCTTCTCATTCAACAGAACAGTGGAATGGTGTCGCTGAACAGCGTGCAGTTCAGTTTGACGGTATTAAGATGATTGATAAAGCAGGCCTTGTAGTTTCAATGGATCAGGGCTTCCGTTCAACTGACTCTGACTTTGCTCACCCCAACTATAAAGAACCCGTAGGTCAACGTCTTGCCGCCCTTGCGCTTAATATGGATTATAATATCGGTGATGCAAACTATGTACTTTCACCTGAACCCGTAAGCGCAATCAAGACGGAAAACGGTATTCTCGTTACATTCAAAAACGTAGGTGACGGCTTAAAGAGAATCGGTCAGCACACAACACTTTCAGGCTTCAGAGCAATGACCGGTCCTGCAAAGTATGTTGACGTTCCTGCAACAATCGTTTCAAAGAACGAAGTTCTTGTTGATACAACGGCTGTTAACGGTGTTATCGGCGTAGCATACGGTGTTGAAGAACTTGCTTTTGCTGATTATCCCGAAGGCAATGGCGACCTTAAGTATGTTGCAAACCTTGGTAATTCAGAAAACCTTCCTTGCTTCACCTTCAAGATGCTTGCGGAGGAAGAAAAGATTGTGGGCGCACAAACAAATGTTGGTGCAGATCTTACGGTTAACTTCCACACAAACACTCAGGGCGAAATGAAGGTTTATCACAACGATAAAGAAATTACCATCAACGGTACTTTCGATAACGCAAGCGGAAGCTACGTTTATATGTATGAAGGCATCAATCCTCAGTGTATGGGCGATAAGCTTGATATGGAACTTTGGGTAGAAGGCGAAAAGGTTGACGAAAAAGCCGACTACAGCATTGCCGAGTACTGCAATAATATTTATACTGCAGGTAAGCCCGCAGGCTATTCCGATGAAAAGTATAATGCACTTTTAACACTTTTGGCAGATATGCTTGATTTCGGTGCCGCCGCACAGAAGCATATGGGTTACAAGTCCGATTCGCTTATGAACACTTATGATTGGATTGAAACTCACAAGACAGACTTTACAGCACCTGAATCGGTAAAGAATATTACAAAAACAACCAACGATTCCTATAATATTAAATCAGCAGGTCTTCACATTGATAACTACGTAAGCATTTACGTAAAATTCAACGTTGCATCATGGGATAACGTTGCAGTTAAGGCAAACGGCAAAACTTATACGCAGGCTGACTTAAAGAACGGTACCCTTTATCTTGATGACCTTACTTCAACAGAATATGATAAGGTTTATACAATAGAATTGGTTGTTGACGGTGAAACCGTACAAACCTTAACCTACAGCGCTGACAGTTACATTTCAAAAATGTATAATCACGAAACTGCAGGGGCAATAATAAGAGCTCTTGGCAGATACGGTGCAAGCGCTGAAAAACTTGCCACAATAAACTAAATAATACATTAAACGACTGTCTTGTACAGTCGTTTTTTGTGCTTAAATACATATTGAAATCCATAAAAAAGTGTGGTAAAATATAAAAAAGAACAGTATTATTTATAAGGTGAATTTCATTATGAAACTTGTTTTGCTTACTTCTTTGGGGGTTGGCGGTGCAACCGTATTGGGTGCCCTCGTCGGCTTTATTTTCAAAAAAACGTCTCAAAAATTTTCTGATATCGTTCTTTCTTTTGCATCAGGTGTTATGCTTGCCGCGGCAGTATTGGGCTTGATTCTTCCTTCTGTTGATTACGGTGGAAAATGGGGGCTGATAATCACCGTTGCAGGCATTTTTGCAGGTGCAGTATCACTTAATGTTGTTGATAAGCTCGTCCCACACCTTCATAAAATGGCAGGGGTTGAAAAGGAAAGCCACAACAACCACGCGTTATCCAAAGTTTTGTTATTCGTTACGGCTATTGCAATACATAATCTGCCCGAAGGCATTGCCGCAGGCGTTGGTTTCGGTTCAGGTAACGATGCCCACGCACTTATGATAGCGGGCGGTATCGCTTTGCAAAATATTCCTGAAGGTATGGTTATTATCGGACCAATGCTGGCAACGGGAATTTCACCTAAACGTACGTTTTTTATTGCGTCGCTTACGGGAGTAATCGAAATTTTAGGCACTCTTATAGGATATTTTGCCGTCAGCATCGCTTCGGCTATCCTGCCGTTTGCTCTTGCTTTTGCAGGTGGCACGATGCTCTATGTAATAAGCGATGAAATGATTCCCGAAACTCACTCAAACGGACATCAGCGCGGTGCAACGTATGCTCTTTTAGTCGGTTTTTGTCTTATGCTCGTGAGCGATGTCCTTTTAGGCTGATTTTTTTTAATATCTCTTGAAAAAAGGGAGAGTTTCTTTTAAATGCATTGACAAAAAAATAAGTTTTGATATAATAATGTTGGTTTGATATGAAGTATAGCCTTGATAGCTAAATATGTAAAGACGTAAAAATTGGTAACATATCATACCAATGGGTAGATGTTAAAAGCATATATCACAGCTATATCAAAGTAAAAAGGAGGCAAAAGTAATGAAAAAGTACACAAGACCTGAACTTGAAGTTCTTGAAATCAAAGCTTCCGACATCTTTACAGATAGTGGCGCTTTCGATCTTGAAGACGACGTTTTGAATCCTTAAAAAATGAAAGATGCTTCATTGAGAAGCATCTTTTCTTTTTATATGAGAAAAATTTTTAAAGTTTTTGGGCGAAATACCAAAATGATTTGTAAAAGCTTTGCTGAAAGCGTAAAGCGAAGCGTAATTAAGAAGTGAAGAAATTTCCGTTACCGTCAACTTGTTTTCTTGCAGCAAAAGTTTGGCGGCATCTAATTTTTTGGCTCGATAGTATGCTGAAAGCGTGTTTCCCGTAACTCTTTTAAATAATGCCGAAAGATATCCGTAACTGTAGCCTGATATCGTGGAAAGCTCGTCGAGGCTTTTCATAGTGTATATGTGGGTGTCCATATAATTCATAAGTTTATAGCATAGAATGTCATTTTTTGTGGCATTTTTCGGTACAAAATCATCACATTCCTTAAATGCTCTCAAGGTGTAAACGAGAATTTGCCTGAAAATTGAAAGCAACAACAGGGAATAATATGTGTTTTTTTCGTTTAATTCAAAAATCGCGTTGCTTATAAGGGGAAGTATGCGTTCATCTTTAAAAACTCTGTTTCCAGGAGAAATATTCTTTTCAAAAAGCTTTTCATAGTCTTCCTTCAGTTGCCCCGAAAGCACGTTGAAAGCCAGAAAATCATATTTCAACGGTTCCTCCGTATCTGATATTATTTCGTGCACGTCTGCAGGCAACGAGAGATATATATCACCCTTTTGAGCCTTTGTCGCCACACCGTTGGTTACAATTATTCCTTTGCCTTCGGTTACAATAGTCAGTTCAAAAAGATTTGGTTGTATATGGGCGCTGATTACAGTGTCGCGTTTACAAAAGATTCTGCCTATCTGAGAAACGCTTATATCGTCAAAAACAAGCGGTGAATTAAAATAAATGTTATCAAGGCGATAGTTAATACTCATAGGCGCACCTCCTTTTGTGAGTATATTGTATGTCTTTTTTTTAATAGTGTCAATAAAGATATCAAAAAACATTACAAATATTAAAAAATGATATCTTTTGCAATAAAAAATAACATTTACATCTATTTGTCAAACTTGTATAATAAATGTACAACCATGAAGGAGGATTTAAAATTATGGATAAAAAAGTTATTGCAGTTGTTGGTTGCGGAAGAATTGCAAGAAATGCGCATTTCCCCGCTTTTTCAAAAATGGACAACGTAAGAATTAAATATGCCTGTGACATTATTGAAGAAAAGGCACAGAAAATGAAAGAAGATTTCCCTATTATTGAGGAGGTTATTACTGATTATAAAGTTGCATTGGCAGATAGTGAGGTTGAAGCCGTTTACGTGCTTACACCTAACTATGCCCACTACACTGTTACAATGGACGCTTTAAAAGCAGGCAAGCACGTTTTCTGCGAAAAGCCCATTACAGTTAACTATGCTCTTTCCTGCGAAATGGCTGAAGAAGCAAAGAAACAGAACAAGATTTTAAATATCGGTGTTTGCAACCGTTATCATAAATCAGTTGAAATGCTTGAAGAAATGAACAAAAAGGGCGAGTTTGGTAATATCTACCACGTATATTGCTCATTCAGAAATTTCCGTTGTATTCCCGGTCTTGGCGGTGCGTTTACAACAAAGGAGCAATCAGGCGGTGGCGTTCTTATTGACTGGGGCGTACACTTTTTAGACCTTATTCTTTACATTTTAGGCGGTGCAAAAATTAAAAACGTTACCTGTGATGCATACAGCGAGATGGCAAAGGATATGAAATCATATAAATACACAAGTATGTGGGCAGAAGATACTGCCGATATTGAAAACGGTACCAATGACGTTGATGATTTTATTACAGGTCATATTCGTACTGATAAGGCAAGCATTTCCTTTAACGGTGCCTGGGCACAGAACATTAATAAAAACGAAATGTTTATTGATTTTATGGGCGATAAGTGCGGTGCAAGACTTTCCTACGGTGGCAAGTTTGAAGTTTATAAGGGCGATACTCTTGAAACCGTTACACCTGAATACGATATCCCCAATATGTATTTAAGGGAGGATATGGCTTTCGTTGACTCCTTCACAACCGGCATTAAGGATAGAAACAACATTGAAAATGTTCTTGAAAGCGCAAAACTTCTTGATACTCTTTATCAGTCAGCAGAAAAGAAGGGTGAAATCGTTTTATGAAAACAATAGGCTTTGTCGATTATTATATTGGCCAATGGCATGCCGAAAATTATCCTGAAATGATTAAAAAGGCAAATGAAGAACTGGGTACTGACTACGTTGTAAAATATGCCTGGGCGGAAATTGATACTTCGCCTGTAAATAACGTTACAACTGATGAATGGTGCGAAAAATTCAACGTTGAAAAAGTTGATTCCCTTGAGGAGCTTTGCGAAAAAAGTGACGTTATTTTAGTGCTTGCACCATCAAACCCTGAAAAGCATCTTGAATATGCAAAAACCGTTCTTAAATATGGCAAACGCACCTATATTGATAAGACTTTTGCACCTGATTTAAAAGAAGCCGAAGAAATTTACGCATTAGGTGAAAAGTATAATGCGCCATTCTTTTCGACTTCGGCATTAAGATATGCAACTGAACTTAATGACGTTAAGGACAGAGATAATATTATCATTTCAGGCGGTGGCGGAAATTTTGAAGAATACGTTATTCATACATCTGAAATAGCAACGGTGCTTTTAAAGGAAAAGGCACAAAAGGTTAAAGTTGAAAAGTTCGGCAGAAAACGTATCTGCACAATCATTACTGAAAGCAATAAAAAATTCTCCATTCTTTTTGCACCTGGCTTTAGCTTTTCAGTTTACACCGATAACGGCACTTTCCATTGTAAATCCAATTTCTTTGGCGGACTTATGCTCGATATTCTTAAATTTTATGAAACAGGTATTGTTCCCTTTGATAAACAGGAAACTCTTAACCTTATGGCAATACGTGAGGCGTTAATTAAGGCACAGGATATTGACGGATTTGTTGAAGTATAAAAAAATAATCCCCTCAAGGGGATTATTTTTTTACTAATTTAACAAGTTTATCCAACCTAAAAACGCAATTTCATATCTTGTTTGCTCTGTATTATAAGCAATTAACTGTTGGCATTGCTCAATGTTTTGCAAAGATGTTTCAACTTTATTTATGTGGTTGCTTATCGAATGACATAAAGCATCAATTTTCCTATTTGCTTGCTGCAACCCGTAAGCTAACTGATATTGCGCGTTTATTACTTGATCAAGTTTGTTTAAAATCTCTTGTGTATTGGTAATAATTTTATTAAGTCTCAATTCGTTTTCGTATATATTATATGCACCTTGATCGCCTGTGGCATCATTAAATTGAAGGCATTTGGTTCTGCCTTTTACTAAATAGCCATACATTGAGCTTACTGCATAAATATTGCGGTAATCAGGGTCTAATACGTTATATCTGTATGCTTTAACAAGGCTGGTTTCAGTCTTGCGTATCTGCGTTTTTACAGAGTTGATATCTCTTAAAAGAATGGCTTTCTTTCGTTCTTCGTTTTTTACGCGGTCTTCGTCGTTCATTATTTGAACCTGACGATATATTATTTCTTCATTAAAATCATGGGTGAGCCTTGCTTGGTCTTTTGACTTTAATATAAGACCTATTATTCCGCCAATAATAATTCCACCGGCAATAAAAGCGAGAATCCCATAAAGTAAAGCACCTATGATTCCGACAAAAAAACCCAAAAGACCTTCGTGGACAATGCAAACAATAAATACGATTATTGCAACTATTCCGCCAATTAAAAAGCCGGTGCATTCCATAATTTCAACAATGGAAACGCTTGATTTTTCCTCTTTTATCTCACTAAATATGGTGGATTTTCCCAAAGAATTATATGTATTTGTCATTCTTAAAAGTGTTTCTTTTTGAAGATATAGACTTAATTCAATATCAAGTACACCTTTAAGATATTTTTTTAAATCTTCGGAGTTTAATAGCATTCTTAAAGGTCTTCTCTCATAGAATTAGCAACCGCATCAGATATCATTTTGCCAATCTGGAATGGTGCAATAATAAAGCCTAAAAGAAAAGAAAGAACACCTTTTACAATAAAATAAATTAACCAAGCACCAATACTCATAAATAAAAAGAGGTTTGGTGTGATTTTATTTAATGCGCGCCAGCCAAAATAAGTGCAAACAGCTAAAATAATTAACGCTATAACCATACTGTCAGTATTTGCGCTTAAAAGCATAATGCCCCAAATAATAATTGCGCTGACTATCGTTACAGTTACTCTGCCCAAGGTTGATGCGAAAAATTTTTTTACTTCATTTTGTTCATTCATTTTTTTATCCTCCTGAATTATATTTAATACGATAATATCTTATCACTATAAAAGTAATTTGTCAACACTATAAATGTAAATTTTTATTGTTTTAACGAATATAATAATAAGTGATAAGGAGTGCAAAAAAAATGAACATAGCCAAGCGGATTATAGAATTGCGCGAAAAAAGAAATATGACAACAAACAAACTTGCAAATGAGGCAGGGGTATCCCAAAGCCATTTGAGAGAAATTGAATTAGGAAAGAAAAGCCCCACTATTGAAATGCTTTCATATATTTGTTATGCGCTTAATGTTTCTTTAAGTGAATTTTTTCACGAGGAAAAACATATTGAGCCTTTCCTTTTAAATGCTGTCAGCAAATTAAATAGTGAAGAACAAATTGCTCTTGCAGATTTTTTAACTAAAATAAAAAACAAATAATTAAAGACTTTATTATAAAATCGCGGGAAAAATTTTCCGCGATTTTTCTATTGCATTCTCTAATGAAAAGTGATATACTCTTATAGGAAACGAGGTGTTTAAAATGTCTTTTCACAATTGGCTCTATAGTGTATATCCTGAAAATTCAGTTATTGACGGCAGATGGGGGACTTTACATATAATTACAGTTGTTCTCTGTGTGCTTGCAATAGCGGGCATATGGTGTTTTAATAAAAAAAGTCTTAAAACAAGGCAGAATATTATCATCGTACTTGCTTCGCTTATATTGTTGTTTGAAGTTTCAAGGCGCGTTATAAACGTTTCAAGAGGAATTAACGATATAACTCTTTTGCTTGTGGTGCTTCTGCCGCGACCTTGGTGCGCAATTTCCTGCTGGACGGTTATGCTTGCATCCGTTGTAAAGAAAAAAAGACTTTATAATCTTGCTTGTATGTGCGCGCTTATAAATGCGATTATTTTCTTTGCATATCCCTCTGTTGGCTTTAACCATAGCGTTATTCTCTTTGAAAATTTATATTCAATAATGACTCACGCGTTGTTGCTTATATCGTCAATAAGTATGATGAGCCTTGAATTAACCGAT
>JAZROC010000182.1:0-2366 GCA_045648525.1 Clostridia bacterium | reverse complement strand
ATGTTTACATGGGGTTTAGTTCTTTCAAACTTACTCTTTGCCATTTGAAAAGTCCTCCTACAAAAATTTAAAATTTTTCCTGACAAACAGGGTTAAGTATATTTTACAATATTTACAAGCCGTTGTCAAATAAAACTTATAGTTGTTAACTTTTTATATAATTTTTTTGTAATATAAAGGCGAATATTATAAAACTCCACCAGTCCATGCGAGGATAAGCAGGATATTGTTATTTTATAATTTGGGGCATAGCACCACAGGCTATAATTGATTTATATATACTTAAGGGGCTATCTCATTTTACCTTATGAGATAGCCCCTGCTATATTATTAAAGTTTACGGGGAGCAAGACCCATCTTACGCTGCACTTTTGATAAAGTTTTTTGTGCGGTGTATGATGCGCGTTCAGCGCCCATAGTAAAGCATTTTTCAATATATGCTTTATCGGTCATAATGCGGTTGAAGTTTTCCTGAATAGGTTTAACTGTTTCAACAACAACTTCGCCAACTGCTTTTTTGAAATCACCATAGCCTTTATTTTCAAACAATGCTTCAATAGAAGCAACGCTTTCACCGGTGCAGGCTGAATAGATTTCAATTAAATTTGTAATGCCGGGTTTGTTTTCTATATCGTGAACAATGCGATTATCAGAATCAGTTACCGCGCGGGCAAACTTTTTCATAATAACGTCAGGCTCGTCTAAAATAGAAACGAAAGCATTAACGTTTTCGGCACTTTTGCTCATTTTGCTTAACGGGTCCTGAAGACTCATAATACGCGCACCGTTTTTGGGAATATACGGATCAGGCACGGTAAAGGTTTCAGAATACGTATTATTAAAGCGAATAGCAATATCGCGGGCAAGTTCAAGATGCTGTTTCTGGTCAGCGCCAACAGGAACAAGGTCAGTATTATACAAAAGAATATCTGCCGCCATTAAAACGGGATAGCTTAAAAGACCTAAACCAACGTTTGCACCTGCCTTCTTACTTTTTTCCTTAAACTGAGTCATACGGCTCATTTCACCCATATAAGTGTTGCAGGTCAATAGCCACGAAAGTTCACTGTGTGCAGGCACGTGGGACTGAAAGAACATAACGTTCTTTTCAGGGTCAAGACCGCAAGCAATATACTCGGCATAAAGTTCAAGACAACGCTTTCTTAAATCAGCAGGAGTCTGACGAACGGTAATTGCGTGCAGGTCAACAACGCAGAAATAGCAGTTATAATCATTTTGTAAGGTTTTCCAAGAACGGAGTGCGCCAAGATAGTTACCTATAGTAACGCAACCTGATGGCTGAATACCCGAAAAAATAGTTTGTTTATTTTCCATTTTACTTCACCGAATCAATTACTGTTTTGGGCATATCCTCTTTATTGCAAACAGTTTTATGTAAGATTTCCTTTGTTTTAAGGGCGGAAATCTGTTCAGGCTGTTTAACGCCCATTTCCTTTAATTTATCTGCCGCCATAAAAGCATCGTCAGGTGCGCAATCAAAAATAGCTTCAAGCACAGACTGAGGGAACTTATAGGGACTTGCAGTTGAAAGAAGCACCGAAGGAGTGTTATCTCCCGTAGTTTTCTTATAGTTTTCATAAACAGCAACGCCTACTGCAGTATGAGTATCAATACAGTAGTTTTTGTCTTCCCACATTGCTTTTATGGTCTGCTTTGTAGCATCTTCATCAGCATAGCCTGCGGCAAAAACGCTGATAAGTTCTTTATACATTTCGTCGGTAATTTTATATTCACCGACAGTTTTAAGCTTCTGCATCAATGCATCAACAAACTTGTCGTCTCTGCCTGAAAGCTCGAACAAAAGACGTTCAAGGTTTGATGAAATAAGAATATCCATTGACGGTGACTGGGTTTTATAAAACTCACGGTTAGCATTGTAAACGCCTGTTTCAAAGAAATCAGTCAACACGTTGTTTTTGTTTGAAGCGCAGATAAGCTTGTTAACGGGAAGTCCCATTCTTAAAGCATAATAACCTGCAAGAATATCACCGAAGTTACCCGTAGGTACGACGAAATTAACCTTATCGCCCTTTTGAATTTTATTATCCTTTAACATATCAGCGTATGCAGAGAAATAATAAACTACCTGAGGAACAAGTCTGCCCCAGTTAATTGAGTTTGCCGAAGAAAGTTTAACGTTTTTCTTCAAAAGTTCGTCAGCAATATTTTTATCGGCAAAAATCTTTTTGACGCCTGTCTGTGCATCGACAAAATTGCCGTTAACAGCACAAACGAAAACGTTTTTACCTTCCTGCGTTGTCATCTGAAGCTGTTGCATTTTTGAGACGCCTTCATTGGGGAAGAAAACGGTAATACCCATTCCCTCAACGTCCTGAAAGCCTTCA
>JAZROC010000181.1:0-2248 GCA_045648525.1 Clostridia bacterium | reverse complement strand
AATTCTGCCAAGATATCCTACAATATGGCTTCCTACCATACCTTGCGGATAGACTCTTTTAGTCTTTTCGGTAACGTTAAAACCAATTAATTCATAGCTATAACTTTCAATCGCCGTCGCCAATTCAAGACTTATATTATTAAGAACTGTTATTGATTTTGATGACCAATAAGACTGAATACTATCCTGCCAAATGCCTAAAACCTTAAATGCCATTAAATCATCCATATCTTCAGGAATAGCATAACGTTCACGCATTTCAATATACATTTCATAAGGCGACATTTTTAAGCCTTTATTATCTGAAAAATAGAAATCGCTTCTCCACTTGCTTTCGCGTTTACTTGCAACCTCATCACTAACGTTTCCCCAGTTAAATGAAAAAACGCCCATATTATTTTTTGTTATAGCAAAAGTTGTTGCAATTTCTTTGCCATATTTTTTGGCAAGCTCAATAGCAAAGATAATTGAATTGGTATATCTCTCACGTTCAGATTTTAAATTATATTCACGATAAAATTCAAGATTGTAGCTTATTTCATCTTGCGCCAGCGGATTACCGTTAACGTCAAGAATTTTTCCACGAAATCCTTGTATTTTAAGTGTTCTTGTATGCATAACGGAGGACACTTCCGACAATTCTTCTTTTTTAATAAATTGAAGGTCTGCAACAGAGCAAACAAGTATAATAAACGCAACAATAAACGCCATAAGCACAATACTGCTACGACGTTTGGTTGTATTTATCTCTGATACATTTTCTTTGCTTAACAGACCCATTATTTCACCAATCAGATAATATAATTACCTTCATTTTCATTTATTTCCTGCATAAACGGAAATGAAAAAATTCCTTTATATATAAAGTAGATTCCTGCACTTGCCGCTAACGTATATATCGCCGAAGGCAAACCGTAAAAAAACGTAGCAAGCGTAACGTTTTCGGAAAAACGCATAATATAAAGTAGCAGTACAAAAATTAAATGTTTTAACGAAACTGCAACAAAAACAGTAAATACAGTAATAAAAAAACTTTGTTCTTTAAAAAACAACACAAAAACTGCAAACACCACACCGAAAAATAAATACATTCCCGTATTTATGTAGGTGCCGCCCTGCGTTGTTATATCCACAGCAAGTCCCGAATATACGGCACATAAAACAGGTGGATACCACTTTTTTGAAAAGATAGAAATCAAAATAATTGATATTAATATAAAATCAATTTTTGCGTTAAATATTTCAATTGCAGGCGCAAGCAAAATATGAAAAATAAAGAGAATGCTTGAAAGCACAAACATCGAAATAGTACGCATTAATTTTCCTCCGCATTAACTATAATAAGAACACTTTCAAGATGCTCAAAATCAACTGCAGGAGAAAGTTTTGCCGTTGAATTATACTGATTTGTATTACCTTTTGAAACCTCAGTTATTGTGCCTACAGTAATACCTTTAGGATATACTTCTCCCATTCCTGAAGTAATAACAATATCCCCCGGCTTAATTATAGCATTGGTCGGAAGATCAGTCATAACACAATAGCCTGCCGTCGTTCCTGCATCACTTAAGCCGTTAACAATACCCATATCTCGACTTGCTTCCGAAAGAGCAGGTACACCGCATCTTGAATCTGTAATAGCAAGAAGAATGGCCGTATCATCAGAGACTTCGATTATTTTACCTGCAAGACCTCCAGGTGCAATGGCAACCATATTTTCCCTAATGCCGTCGTTTTTGCCTTTATTAAGTGTAAATGTTGCGCTATAATCATCAACACTTCTTACAATAACTTTTGCGTATTCGTATTCAAATTCAGGATATCTTTCGCTTTCGTTAAAAAGCGAAAGAAGCCTTTCATTTTCCGCCTTAACTTCATTTGCTATTGATTGTATTGTTTCAAGTTGTGCAAGTTTTTCTTCCGCCTGACGCAGTTGTTCCTTAAGTTTTGTTCGTTGACCAAAACTTTCAAAGTAATTACTTATGCCATCTGCCGCCGAATCAACCGCAAAAACCACAGGTTTAACAACATAACCTGCAACAGTTTCCAGAAAACTAACACCGCTGTTAAACATTAATAAAACCAACGTTATTACAACGACAACACCAATAATTATATATTTACCGATTTTTATTTTTTTACGGTCAAGTTTTTTCATAAATACTCCCTATCAGGAAAGATAGTCAAGATTTTCAAGCGCCATACCTGCGCCTGTAACAACGCAATCCAAAGGAGAATCAGCTATAAC
>JAZROC010000180.1:0-2503 GCA_045648525.1 Clostridia bacterium | reverse complement strand
ATCAACAACGCGGACACGGTTAATGCCTAAAGCACGGCAAAGTGCTTCAAGGTCAACTTTAGCGGCAGGGTCTCCCTTAATGTTATAGCCTGTTGTGGGATTCTGCTGATGACCTGTCATACCTGTAATTGAGTTATCAAGAATAATTACGGTGGAGTTAGTTGCATTATATGCAACGTTAACTAAACCCGTCATACCTGAATGCATAAAAGTTGAATCGCCTATAACTGCAACTGATTTTTTCTCAGCGTCAGTTCCTCTTGCGGCATTGAAGCCGTGAAGACCTGAAATTGATGCACCCATACAAAGTGTTGAATCAAGAGCGCTTAAAGGTGGTACTGCACCTAATGTATAGCAACCGATATCACCTAAAACGGTAATTTTATTTTTTGCTAAAGTATAGAACATTCCTCTATGCGGACAGCCTGCGCACATCATAGGAGGACGGTTAGGAATAATAGCATCGGCACTGATTGCTTCGCCTTCAGCCTTATTAAAAGCTTTGCGGATTGTCGCCTGAGAAAATTCGCCTAAAAGTGAGAATACTTCTTTGCCGATAACTTCAATGCCCAGTGAACGAACGTGGTTTTCGATGATGGGATCAAGTTCTTCGATAACGTAAAGTTTTTTAACCTTTTTGGCAAAATCTTTAATAAGTTCTACAGGTAAAGGATTGGGCATACCGATTTTTAAAATACTTGCTTCTTCACCTAAAACTTCTTTAACGTAAAGATAAGAACAACCTGAAGTAATAATACCTATTTCAGTAGAATTCATTTCAACTGTGTTATACTGACAATTTTCGGCAAATTCCTGAAGTTTAAGGGTACGTTCTTCAACAAAAGGATGACGCTTAATAGCATTTGCAGGCATCATAATATACTTTTGCGGATTTTTTTCATAGTCCTTTAATACTGCAGGAACTTTTTCTGAAAACTCAACGATTGACTGACTGTGAGCAATACGTGTGCACATACGCAAGATAACAGGTGTATCAAACTTTTCAGAGAGTTCAAAGGCATTTTTTGCAAAAGTGTAGGCTTCCTGAGAATCGGAAGGCTCAAGCATCGGTACTTTTGAAGCGATGGCATAGTGTCTTGAATCCTGCTCATTCTGTGAAGAATGCATTGCTGGGTCATCAGCAACACAGATTACCATGCCGCCGTTAACGCCTGTATAGGCAAGTGTAAATAAAGGGTCAGCCGCAACGTTAAGACCAACGTGCTTCATAGCGCAAGCTGAACGCGCACCTGCAAGGCTTGCACCGAAAGCAACTTCGCAAGCAACCTTTTCGTTAGGTGCCCATTCGCTGTGAATATCGTCATATTCAGATAAAAATTCAGTAATTTCAGTTGAAGGAGTTCCGGGGTAGCTTGAAACTACGCCTAAGCCACCATCGTGAAGACCTGCGGCAACTGCCTGATTACCTATCAATAATTTCTTCATTTTAAAAATTCCTTTACATTAAGCTTTATTTTGTGAATCAACCAAACCTTCGCCACCATACATTTTACGAAGTTTTGGTTTTTCGATTTTACCAGTGGGGTTTCTTGGCACGTCAGCAAAAATTATCTTTCTTGGACGCTTATATCTGGGAAGGTCAAGACAGAATTCGTTTATTTCGTCTTCAGTACAGGTCATATCCTTTTTAATTTCAATAATTGCCGTTGCAATTTCACCAAGACGAGTGTCAGGCAAGCCGATAACGGCAACGTCTTTTATTTTGGGGTGAGCAGAAAGGAAGTTTTCAATCTGCACAGGATAAAGATTTTCGCCACCTGTAATATTAACGTATTTTTTACGGTCAACAAGATAAATGAAGCCTTCATTATCCTGCATAGCCATATCGCCTGTAAAAAGCCAACCGTCTTTCAACGATGCTTTTGTAGCGTTTTCATCACGATAATAGCAGGTCATAACACCGGGACCTTTTAAGCAAAGCTCACCAACCTCGCCTTGTTTTACCGTATTATCTTCGGTATCTACGATTTTAACTTCCCAACCGTAACCGGGAACACCGATTGCGCCTACCTTATGAATATTTTCAACACCAAGGTGTACGCATCCTGGACCAATCGATTCGGAAAGACCATAGTTTGTATCGTATTGATGATTTGGGAAAACTTCCTTCCAACGCTTGATAAGGCTAGGCGGAACAGGTTGTGCACCAATGTGCATCAAACGCCATTTTGATAAATCATAATTTTCAAGTTCGATATCGCCTCTCTCAATCGCATCAAGTATATCTTGTGCCCATGGAACAAGCAACCAAACTATAGAACAGCCTTCATCAGAAACCGCTTTCAAAATCCATTCAGGTTTAATTCCTTTTAAAATAACCGATTTTGCACCAACCAAGAACGAACCAAACCAATGCATTTTAGCGCCTGTGTGATAAAGCGGCGGAATGCAAAGGAAAACGTCGTCTTTTGTTTGGGAGTGGTGATTTTGCTCAGTCATACACGAATGAACAAGGCTTCTGTGTTTATGTATAATCGCTTTA
>JAZROC010000179.1:0-6192 GCA_045648525.1 Clostridia bacterium | reverse complement strand
GAGCGCGAAGCACCTGAATATAATGAGAATGTCGTTAAAAAAATTCAATCAACCAAAGGTGTTAAGTTTACCTGCCCCGGCATCAGTGCAAAAACCATAAAAAGCAGAAATACTGAAGTTACTGTAGGTCCCACAAATCTTGCCCAATGGCCCTGCCAGATAAAGCTTGTGCCTGTAAATGCACCGTATTTTGACGAAGCCAATCTTCTGATTGCGGCAGATTGCAGTGCCTATGCTTACGGCAATTTCCACAATGATTTTATGAAAAATCATATAACGCTTATCGGTTGTCCCAAACTGGACCAAGGCGATTACTCCGAAAAATTATACGAAATTATAAAAAATAACAACATTAAAAGCATAAAAATAGTAAGAATGGAAGTTCCCTGCTGTTCAGGGCTTGAAAATGCGGCAAAAAAGGCATTGCAACGAAGCGGGAAATTTATTCCCTGGCAAGTAATAACTATCACAACTGACGGAAAAATTCTTGAATAATTTTCCAACAAGTGTTAAAATATTATAGAGGTGATTTTTATGAAAATAACAAATGATATTATTTATATCGGCGTAAATGACCACGAAATTGATTTGTTTGAGGGTCAGTACGTTGTTCCAAACGGTATGGCATATAATTCCTACGTTATTATGGACGAAAAAATAGCGGTTATGGATACCGTTGATAAAAACTTTACGCATCAGTGGCTTGATAATCTTCAAAAAGCACTTTCAGGCAGAAAGCCTGATTACCTGATCGTTCAGCATATGGAACCCGACCACTCGGCAAATATACAGAATTTTACCAAAACTTATCCCGAAGCTAAAATCGTGGCTTCTGACAAAGCTTTTAAAATGATGCTCAACTTCTTCGGCACCGATTTTGAAGATAAGAAAATCGTGGTTGGCGAAAACTCCACTCTTTCTTTGGGAAAGCATACTCTTACTTTCGTTACTGCGCCTATGGTTCATTGGCCGGAAGTTATCGTAACTTATGACGACGTTGACAAGGTGCTTTTCTCTGCCGACGGCTTTGGCAAATTCGGTGCTCTTGATATTGACGAGGACTGGGCTTGCGAGGCAAGAAGATATTATATCGGCATCGTTGGAAAATACGGTGCGCAGGTGCAGAATCTCCTTAAAAAAGCGTCAAACCTGCAGATAGAAAAAATCTGTCCTCTTCACGGACCGGTGTTAACTGAAAATTTAGGTTATTATCTTAACCTTTACAATATCTGGTCAAGTTATCAGCCTGAAGAAGAGGGAATTGTTATTGCATATACCTCCGTTTACGGCAACACCAAAAAGGCGGTGATGCAGTTAGCAGAAATGCTCAAGACGAAAGGTTGCCCTAAAGTAGTGGTAAACGACCTTGCCAGATGCGATATGGCTGAAGCCGTTGAGGACGCTTTCAGATATAACAAACTTGTGTTGGCAACAACAACTTATAATGCCGATATTTTCCCCTTTATGCGCACCTTTATCGACCATCTTACCGAGCGCAATTACCAAAATCGCACAGTTGCTTTTATTGAGAACGGCTCCTGGGCGCCAATGGCAGCAAAGGTTATGAAAGGAATGTTTGAAAACTCAAAAAACATCACTTTCTGCGAAAATACAGTTAAAATTATGTCGGCTTTAAATGGCGAAAGCGCAGAGCAACTTGAAAAATTAAGCGACGAGCTTTCAAAGGAATATCTTGCCCAGAAAGACGAAACGGCAAATAAAAACGATATGACGGCGCTGTTCAAAATCGGCTACGGTCTTTATGTTGTAACGTCCTCTGACGGCAATAAGGATAACGGCTTAATCGTTAATACCGTCAGTCAGGTAACAAGCACACCAAACAGAATTTCCGTTACCATTAACAAGGAAAATTACTCCCACCACGTTATCAAAAATACGGGCAAAATGAATATTAACTGCTTAAGCGTTGACGCACCATTCTCCGTTTTTGAACGCTTCGGCTTCCAAAGCGGAAGAAATGTAAACAAGTTTGACGGCTTTGACGTTTTGTATGCGGATAACGGTCTTGCTTTCCTGCCACGCTATATAAATGCCTTTATGTCCCTTAAGGTTGAGCAGTACGTTGACCTCGATACGCACGGTATGTTCATATGCACAGTTGATGAAATGAGAGTAATTTCCGATAGAGATACGATGACATATGCCTATTATCACGCCAACGTTAAGCCTAAACCCAAGACAGCGGGCAAAAGCGGCTACGTGTGCAAAATATGTGGCTACGTTTATGAGGGCGACAATATTCCCGATGATTTTATCTGTCCTTTGTGCAAGCACGGCAAAGAGGATTTTGAAAAAATAGTTGAACAGACCGAATCGTCAAAATACGTTTGCAACGGATGCGGTTACGTTTATGACGAAGCAAAGGGCGACCCCGAAAATGACATCGCCCCCGGCACGAAGTTTGAAGATTTGCCTGAAGGATATGCGTGCCCGATGTGTAGTGTTGGTAAATCAATGTTTTCAAAAAAGTAGAGCACGAGAAAATCTTGAAACTGCGGTTCATAAATGATATAAAACCTCGGTCATTTACCGTTATGTAAACTCCCTCGGCTTTAATCACTTATTCACCTGATTTTCAAGTTTTCTCGCACTCTAAAAGTTAGTGGTACGAGAAAATCTTGAAACCCATCATATTTTATACAAAGATTCTAAAAACTACGGGTTTTACCGTATAATAAAACTAAAGAAATAAAAAAAGGAGATTAAAAATTATGTGTGAAACTAAATTCTTTATCTGTGAACATTGCGGTAATATTGTTGGCATTATCCACAACGCAGGAGTGCCGATTATGTGTTGCGGTCAGAAAATGACTGAACTTAAAGCAGGAGCAACTGATGCAAGCCTTGAAAAGCACGTTCCCGTTGCCAAAGTTGAAGGTAATATGGTTAAGGTGGAAGTTGGTTCTATTCTTCACCCAATGACAGAGGAGCATAATATTTCGTGGGTATATCTTTTAACGGATAAAGGCGGTCAGCGCAAGTGCCTTGAGGCAGGCAAAGACCCCGTTGTTACCTTTGCATTATATGATGAAAAACCTCTTGCGGTTTACGCATATTGCAATCTCCACGGCTTGTGGAAAACAGAAATTTAAGAAAGGAAGATTTTTTTATGAAATACGTTTGTGATGCTTGCGGTTGGACTTATGATGAAGCCTTGGGCGATGCAGATTTAGGCATTGCACCCGGCACAAAATTTGAGGAATTGCCTGAAGATTTTGAATGTCCTTTGTGCGGAGTTGATAAGGCTATGTTCTCCGCAGAATAAGAGAAATCTTTAGCTCATTTTACGCTTTCCACGAAAAAAGTGGGAAGCGTTTTTTGTTTTTTGGGTTAAAGAGGTGAGAGAAAAGACAAATTTCTCTTGAATATTTATTTTTAGTGTGTTATAATTTAGTTGCTACACAATCGAATAAAATGCGTTACTGCGGGGAAATTACTTTTGGTAAAAAGTGTTCCCCTTAAACTCATACCGTGGTAGCGTGAGATTGTGTAGCAACAATGAGGGAAAACATTTTTTCGGTGTGTCCTTCATTGGACACACTTTTTTATTTCCCATTACATATCTTGCAAATTTCGCGAAAAAAACAAACTGTAGGAGAGAGCAAATAAAAAATGGGAGGTAAAAAATAAAAAAATGCTTTCAAAAAAACGAAAAGGAGAAGAAAGAAATGAGCGAAAAAGAGAAAAAAGGAACTTTTATGAAAATATTTAAAAAGGTGGTAGTTTCATTTAGAAAACGTACGGTGTGGATACCTGCGCTTGTTTTAGCTGTATTACTGGCGGTGGTTATTGTTTGGATATCGTTCCCCAAGGCAGACACAAAGGTGTTGTTGGGGGTTGTACAAGAATCAAGCGAATTAACAACGGCGAAAATAAAATTTACAAGTAAAACAAATTATGAGGATTCAGGTGTAGCTTTCATAAATAAATCAAACTTCATTATGTTATATGATGCTGAAGTAAGGGTTGGAATAGACGTTGAAAAAGTAAAAATAAGAACTAACAATTTTAAGAAAATTGTATATGTAGAAGTGCCCAGAGCAAAAGTTCTTGATGTAAAGGTTGATATTGATAGTATTCAGTATTTTGATGAAAAATTTTCATTATTTAACTTCAATAAAAAAGAAGATAGCAACAATGCCATAGCAATGGCTGAAAAAAGCGTTGAAGCAGATCTTAACAAAATGGGTATTATTCCGTTGGCTGATAAACAGTCCGAAACGCTTATTGTGGGACTTCTTACCAATGCTGTGCCTAAAGGTTATACAATAGAAGTGGAGATAATGGAATAGTTATGGAAAAAAATAAAAAGAATTCGGAAATTGCTCTTGAAAATGCTATTGCGGGTGCGATACAAATTCCCGGTGTAAAAGTTGACAGAAATAAGTTTTTAGCTGAAACGTTTTCAAACGAAAGTGAACTTCTTCGTGAAATATGGGATAAAGGACCTATTGAAGCAGGAGTTTCACAAGAAAAATTATATAATATGGCAAGTAATCTTATATTAAAGAGGACTAGCCAATCGTCCATAGCGTCATTTGTTGCGGGTATTCCAGGAGGCTTGGCTATGGCGGCGACTATTCCTGCTGACGTTTTGCAATTTTTCGGAATGGCACTTCGCCTTGCACAAGAATTATCATACATATACGGTGCCGATGATTTGTGGAAAAACGGACAAGTAGATGATGAAAAAGTAAGAAACCAGCTTGTTCTGTATTGCGGTGTTATGTTTGGTGTTTCGGGCGCAGTTTCAGGTGTAAGAGTTCTGTCTGCACAGATAGCAAAAACGGCATTAAGAAAAATACCGCAGAAAGCGTTAACAAAAACATTTTGGTATCCAATTCTTAAAAAGATTTGTAAAGCAATAGGCGTTACTATGACAAAAAAAGTAATAGCCAAAAGTGCTGAAAAAGTGATTCCCGTAATAGGTGGTGTAATTTCAGGTGCGCTGAATTTTGCATCAATGATGCCGATGGCGAAACGTTTGCATACGGCATTTGATGAAGCAAGTTTTGGTTATACGGACGAAGAATTTGAAAAAGATATTGAGATTATCGAAAACCTTGATGAAGAAACGGAAACTGAAGAAGCGGAAGAACAGAAAGGTTTTAAAGAGAAAATCAATGCGACGGGGCAAAAAGTGTCGGAAGGGATAAGTAACATTTTTAACAAAAAGAAAAGTTCGGAAGATTCCTTTGAAAAAATTAAAAAGCTTGCTCAATTAAAAGAACAGGGGATAATCACAGAAGAAGAATTTGAAAAGAAAAAAACTGAATTGCTTAA
Source organism: Clostridia bacterium (assembly GCA_045648525.1). GTDB lineage: Bacteria > Bacillota > Clostridia > Christensenellales > QALW01 > UMGS1322. The sequence continues at coordinate 888 of JAZROC010000179.1, read as the reverse complement.
AGAAATATAAAAAAATCGGAGTGAATTTCACTCCGATTTTTATTTTACTTCCGTTAACACTCCCATAAAGATGGGGAGGTTGGTGGTTGTGTCGATTATCATATACAAAAAGGGGCGGTCTAACGTTACGGTTTTGGGGTCGTTGGGCATTGCTGAACCGCAGTTTTTTATTGCCGTTACTGCACCTGCTTTCGTGCCCAATTCGTCAACGGTAATGTGGGTTTTGTGAAGCACCTGACTTATATATTGAGGGAAATCGGAAAGCTTTGAAAAATCTGCTTTTTCTCTGTCAAAAGCGTCGGGCATACCCATTGAAATTAAGATATCGTTAAGCTCAACACCGTAATCATAACTGAATTTTGGCATCTTGCAATAGACGGTGTTCGTCCGCTTGTTTTCTAAAATTTCCTGAATTTTTTTACCGTCAAGGGAAGAAATGAAACTTTCAATATCGTCTTTGGGAAGCATTGCCACAAAAGCGAAATCGTTGCCTTTGTAGTTTTTGATAAAGCCCGTCATATTATCGTTTTCGAGGTAGGTCGTTTCAGTTGACGACATCATTTTAACCTTTTGTTTTGTGCCCGAAAGTGCAGCGAAAGTGCCGTCTTTTACGTCACTTTTGTCGTAAACGTCTGACCATTCAGCATCAAAAGCGAGGGCGTTTATTAAAAACATAACGGTTTCGGGTTCAATGCTGTCGATGATTTCATCAATCATACCTTTGGTGTTTTCTTCGACCCAGTTGTTTATCTTTTTTACGGTTCTTTTATCGAAATTTTCCTTGAAAACTCCTGCGTTATAGTAGTTGACGTTGGTTTGTAAAAACTCGTCCTTTACGGTGAAAGTATTGTCATTTTTAATCCATACCGAGTTAGCAATATGCAGGGT